>JACROP010000069.1 GCA_016214385.1 Nitrospirota bacterium | reverse complement strand
AGCCTCCGTAAAACCCTCAGAAAGGCCAAAACTTGCACTCAAACATTTTGACTGGAGGTTTAAGTCTTTTGTCTTTATCGCGGGTCTTTTTGCAGTGGGTAACTCCAGCAATGTGTTTCTGATACTGAGGGCCCAGCAGATCGGTATTCCAACGGTTATGATACCTGTTGTTTATCTCCTGTTTAACCTCATCTATTCGGTATCAGCCATTCCTGCTGGCATAGCGGCAGATAAGTTCGGAAAAAAGAGGGTTATACTTTCTGGATTTGTTTTATTTGCAATACTCTATTATGGCTTTGCTGTTGCATCGGATACAAAGACTGTCTGGATATTATTTGCTTTTTATGGACTCTTCATGGGACTGACAGAGGGAATACAAAAGGCATTCCTTACTACCATAATCCCGTCAGACTTTAAGGCAACAGCCTTTGGGGTCTATAATACTGTTGTAGGTATCGCCATGTTTCCGGCAAGTCTCATAGGGGGATGGCTCTGGGATAATATTTCTCCGTCTGCGACATTTTATTTCGGTGCCATAACAGCATGTCTATCTGCTGCCTTTTTTATTGTGTTTATAATTGTATTCAGAAAAAGTGGAAAAAGACTGAAGGCAACTCTGCGATTTTAGCTTGCCAAATAATCTCCAATCAAATTACAATAGCAAGGCTTTAAAAAGTTAAAATATGCTTGATAAAGAACCGCCCATAAAAGGGATAATAAAATCCCTCGGTCTCGTCTTCGGAGACATCGGGACAAGCCCAATATATACCCTCACTGTCATCTTTCTTCTCACAAAACCCACCGAGGCAAATGTAATGGGTGTCCTCTCTCTTATTGTCTGGACATTGGTTATACTCGTAACAATAGAGTATGCGTGGCTTGCCATGAGCCTTGGAAAGAAGGGCGAAGGCGGCACTATCGTTCTTAAAGAATTACTTGTCCCCCTGCTTAGGTCAGGCAGAAAGGTGGCATTTGTTACACTCCTATCATTCATTGGCATATCCCTTCTCGTTGGTGATGGTATTATCACCCCTGCCATAAGCATACTCAGTGCTGTTGAGGGTTCACTCCTCATTCCGGGCTTTGAACATACGAGACAGGAGATGCTTATTCTTATTGCAGGTATAATTGCGATAGTTTTATTTATTTTTCAGAGAAGGGGGACTGAAAAGGTTGCAGGTGCTTTCGGGCCATTGATGGTTTTGTGGTTTTTATCACTGTCAGTTTCAGGAATTTCCTCAATACTTCAAGTGCCATCCGTTATTAAGGCTGTAAATCCATATTATGCCTTTAAATTTCTCTCAGACAACGGCATTGCGGGATTCTTTGTGCTTTCAGAGGTCATCCTCTGTGCTACAGGTGGCGAGGCATTATACGCTGATATGGGACATTTAGGCAGAAAGCCCATTGTCAGGGCATGGTATTTTGTGTTTGCCGCCCTTTTGTTGAATTACCTCGGTCAGGGCGCATATGTCATCCTGCATCCCGATGCAAAAAATGTTCTCTTTGAGATGGTTTTCCATCAGGTGCCCCTTCTTTATATACCATTTCTTGTGCTCAGCATTACTGCTACAGTTATAGCATCTCAGGCAATGATCAGCGGGATGTTTTCCATAGTCTATCAGGGCATTCAAACCCGTGTTATGCCGATGTTTAAGGTTGACTATACATCTGCTGAATTGAGGGCGCAGATATACATAGGTCTTGTCAACTGGTTCCTGCTTGCCTCTGTCTTATTTATCATGTATGAGTTTAAGGAATCACACAGGCTCGCTGCTGCCTATGGCCTGGCGGTCACAGGAACCATGACCCTCACAGGCATAATGATGACATGGATATTTTATTTGAAGAAAAAGCCGATGCTGGCAATTATTTCCTTCCTTGTTACATTTGTTGATGTTATATATCTCAGTGCAAACTTCTACAAAATACCTCATGGTGGCTACTGGTCATTGATACTTGCCTTAATTCCATTTTTAACTGTAACGCTTTATACACGTGGACAGAAGAAGCTTTACAGGATGATGCAGTTTATGCCACTGGATGAGTTTCTTCATAAGTTTAATAGGGTATATGCCACAGCCAAAAAGATTGAAGGCACGGCGCTATTCCTCATAAAAGATGTGAAGGAAATACCCTTCTACATTACACAGACTATGTTCTTCCATGGCATCATATACGAGGACAACATCTTTGTGTCAATAATCAAACGTGATGACCCTTTTGGTGTTATAGGTTTCTTTAAAGAGGACATTACAAAGGGGCTCAGGTTATTTGAGATACAGTACGGATACATGGAAGTAGTGAATGTTGAGGAAATCTTGAGGGAGGCCGGGATTGAGGAAAAAACAATATTTTACGGTATTGAAGATATAACGACAAGAAGCGTGATATGGAAGATATTTTCAATAATAAAGAAAGTAACACCTGCATTTGTTCATTTCTATAAACTTCCATCCCGAAAGCTTCATGGGGTTATTACCAGAGTTGAGATGTAGGCATGAAATGAAGAAGCTTTATATGTGACCGAGATTTATTGTGTTTTATTGAGACCCCATGCCCGATACTGGCAGTCAGGAGAAACAGGAAGAATTGAGTTCTTTAAAAATTTAAAAAGGGGGGCAGAGGCTTTCTGCCCCCCTTTTTTCTTCTGACTTCTAATCCCTGAACCTATCAGGAACAGGTTTATGAGGTGTAGTTGAGGACAAAGCTTATAGCAGCGGCTATTGCAAAAAAGACCGCAGCCAGGATAACCACCTGCTTCATTCGTTACTCCTCCTGTTGTATATGTACTGCTTTAATCCCGAGAATCGGAACTAAACTATTTAAAGAATAAATTTTTAAATCAATTTTGTCAAGTGAAAAAATAAAAATTTTGTAAGTTAAGGATTTTTTAGAAAAATCCAGCGATTTTGAGTGTCAGAATAATTCCAATAAAGATAAACAATTCCAGTATTGTTATCTTGATGACCAGAATAGAAATCTTGCGTTGTGACGGGCTCATTGGAATCCAAAAACGGTCCATGAAACAGAGAAAACCCTTTCGCCAGAGAGTAGGTTTTTCATAAAGGCGCAGATACTCGCCAATGCTCCTGAGCCAGAATTGAATCTCTCTGAGGTTTTTTCTTGAAAGCGCTTCAGACTCTTCCTCGGAACACATGAAAGATTCCCTTTGTGTAATACGCACTTTTCCTGAAACATCCTCCAGATGATAGGTTCGCTCAACAGTCTTATCGCCAGATATGTTGAGTGCTAAAAACTCATTTTCCCTCAGCTCGTTAACCTTCATAATACAATTCAATTCAGATTCGTCCTCGTACCTGACTAATTTAATTGAATATTGACTGTTTATCTGTAGGGGATATGATACAGGGGGCTCTATAGACTTAACTTCCCGGTATGGAGAAAGCCTGTAAATTTTCTCAATGTCAGAAAGGATAGCGAATACCTTAGATTTATCCAGGCTGACTTCTATACTGGCCTCAACACTAAACTCTTTCATTTCACTTAACCATTAAGATGGCCCTGCTGGAATGTTTTATAAGTTTTTGAAAAGGTATCTTTGCCTTATATTCTTCAGACCGTCTATTGGATGGCCCTCCCATTACAATCAAGTCAGCATCCAGTCTCTCAGCAGCTTCTAAAATTACTTTAACAGGTTCTCCCACAACCTTCTCTGTCTCAATTGTTATCCCCATATCATGCGCCCTTTTTGTAAATGCATTTAAAACCTCGTTGGCACGCCTTTCAAGCTCATCTTCTACATGACGATAAAATTGCATCCTGGTCTCTGAGGTATTAAGCCAGTCAATCCCGGCTATTGAACTCCAGCCCTTATGGATTATGTAGAGGCCATAAACAGATGCACCTAAGGCTTTTGCCATATTAAGTGCATACTCTTCAGCCTTGCGTGCTCCTTCAGTGCCATGGGTTGGAACTAAAATTCTTTTAATCACCGATTGTCTTGCCTCTCTACGAGTTATGGGCTTTTAAAAAAAAAGGGGGAGCTTATTCTTACTAAGACTCCCCCTCTGAAATTCAATCTTTTACGGCCTTCTCTTGCCTACTTCAGGAAGATAATCACGATGAACGCGAGTACGAAGGCAATGATAAGGGCCGTAAGGTCTTCCCTGCGCTCTGATGTGAATACGCTGAGCGCCCTCTCTTCCATTTCTTTAATCTCTGCTGCAGTTGCTCTTTGTTCTGCCATAATACCTCCTTAATATATCTCAACCACTGATTAGATAGCTCCCTTAATCAGCCACAGGCACACAAAGAAGGACAGGATTGCCTTTGCACTACCAGCAATAACTCCGATGATTGCTGCCTTTCCACCTGCCTGTTTCATAGTCTCCCATGTTATCTGCATCCCTAAGCCAATCAGGCCATAGGCAAAAAACCATATCATATACTCCCTCATGGTCGTCAAGGTTGGTGGTGTCTTCTGTACCTTTTTGTCTGCCCCTTTAAGGATTTTCTTTGTGTCCTTGTCTGCAACCTCTGTGGCTTTTGCAATATGGTCTGTCTGGGCTGCGTTGGTAATCTGTTTGTCAGCTACGAGTTTTTCCAGCGCAGATTTTACTTCAGGAATAGTAACTTTGCCTGAGTCTATCAATGCCTGAACTTTTGCCAATTCTTCTGGCTTAAGCTGTTTTTTTGCATCGGGTTTGAAGTTATACCAGTGTTTTCCATATAATTCATAATTAGACGGTGTAAATACTCCAGTAGAACTAAAGGCGAACATGAGGATAAACCCGAGGACAAAGATGGGGAACTTGTCAATAAGCACTTTACCGAGGCTAACCTTGGTCTTTAGCTCCTCTTCTTCTTCACCTTTTGCATACCAGACTGCAAGCAGGATAACAATAAATGGCAGGAAGAGCACGCGGGTGATATTGAAAATCTCTGCTACTTTCAGAGTCTCAATGGTCTTCGGGTCAAAAATTAAGGCTGCTGCTGCAACCTGTGCTGAGTTAAGTATACCTGTGCCTGCCCAGGCGCCAAACTGAAGCTCATTCATTCCTGCAAGTCGGCCAATTGTTGGAAATGTAAAGAGACCTATAACACCGATAAGGAGCACCATTCCAATAGTATAGGCCATGTCAATACCCCTTGCCTTAACAACAGGTGCTGCTGCAACTGCTGCAGACACACCGCAGACTCCAAGGCCTGATGAAAGAACTCCTGTAAGGGACCTGTTTGCACCCATTATCTGACCGAGCCACAAAACCATTATCACTGTGCCCATAACAAAGAACCCTATCATCACAACACTAAGCCTGCCCATGTATTTGAGCTCTGTAATGCTATACATGGCTCCCAAGGTAATAACACCCATTTTAAGGACAAGTCTCGCTGTCTTTACGCCAGGCCTCATCCAGTTTGGTATGCCTATGATATTGACCCATAGGATACCAACAATAATCCCGAGGAAGATGTAATTCAATCCGAACATCGCGGCAAAGTCGAATGTAAGGGCAGGCTCGGCAGCTTTGCCCCAGATCTTAAAGAGCGATTCTACGTAATAGCGGACAAAGAGCGCTACCATTATAACAATGCCCACACCAGCTATTGGTGCCCTGACAATCTTATCGAACTTGGAATCTCCAATAGGGATAGCTAAATTCCACAACCCTAAAACCATAGTCACTATCCCAGCCCAGAGGGCTACTACATACTGGTCAGGAATATGTTTGGTCTGTCCGAGAAATTCCATAACTCCACTTAAAAGTGTGGTGTACTGAATGATTAGGGCGTAAAGAAGCAACACAATACCCACAATTAATGCTGCAGGTGACCTTTGCTGATTACCCATTTTTCCTCCTTTTGATTCTCAAAGAAGATTAGAATGAAATAATATTCATTCCCCTTGTGCCTTTTTCTTAAAATTTCTCCGCTCTCACCTCCCCCCTCATTTGTGAGAAACAAATTTTCTAAGAATAGAGCTTACGCAGTATAGGTCAGTATAAGGCTTATTATTATAGCCAGAGCAAAGAAAATTAAAGCTAAGATTACTACCTGTTTCATGAATCGATTTCTCCCCCACCAGCTTTATTTTACCTATTATAGGAATTAACATAGAATTGTCAACTTATTTTACAAGACTTAAGTTATTTAAAAATTTTCAACCTGCATATTGCTATGCTGAGTTCAGCACAGCAATAAAGCAAACATCCTCTTCATTTTAATTAAAGCAATTTATAATACCCTTATCCTTTAATTCATAAAGTAAAAACTAAAAAAATAATACCAAGTATTTGATTTTAAAAGATTTCTATATTATCTTCACCCCTCCTGGAGGACAAAAATATATAAAAATGAAATAATTATTGCTAATCAGACCATCAAAAATTTATTAATTTTCTGGCTAAGGCTCTTTTGTTTTAAACATATATATAGTTCAATCAAATAGGATTGTCAAGACCTTTTCTCACTAAAATCCTTTTTAGCAGAATTAAAATGTCCCACAATTCCTCTCGTGTTATCAAACGTCTTTTGGTGAAAATGCCTTTAACCTCGCTAAGTGGCTTTTTTCCTCATTTATTATTTCATCAATAACATCCTTTTCCTTCACAACACTTCTCATACCTATAAAATAGAGCAGTGTTTCCTTTTCAAAGGCAATTGCCTTTTCAATTGCCTCTTTTTTAGATTTAACATTCAGCATTGATGACAGGGCATTACCACTTCCAAGGAAAAACTGGGATTCAGCAATTGCTTTCATGTAAGGGGCTATCTCAGACCAATCGCCAGACGGCGTATCGTCTCTTATTATTTCAAGGAGTTCAGCAAAGCTTTTTGCATGCTGTTTTTCCCTCATTTTTAAACTATAGGTCTTATAAGTCTTATAAGACCTATTTTCTTCAATATCTCCAAACTTCTCACTTAGCCTTGCATAAAAATCCGCACCGAGTTTCTCTGTTTGAATAGCCTGCTCAATAACCTCCGCTAAAGAAAATTTCTCTGTCATCTGGCCTCCCTACGGGTCGTAGACCTTCTATGAGTTATCGGCGGAGTTTTGAACCATCATACGGGCAGAAAAGCCACCCTGCACTCATGTCACGGTTACATGTGCTACATTTTCTCTGTAGCATGAGTCTGGCTGCCTCAAGATCAATAATCTTGTTATCCACCTCTAATTCAGCTATGGCTGAAAAGACAACAAATACGCGCTCATTGTTACTTAAGGGGTCAGCAGGTGTTAAAAAAAATCCTGGCCTGTTAAGGCGGAAGCTATTGGAAAATCCTCTTATTTCCTCGCCATCAAAAAAAATCACTCTTATTTTTTTCCCGGGGACAGGAGGTAACCTCTTCGGAAGTCCAGGCCTCGATAAATGGGCATCAGGCCGACCCTCAAGACTTTTCACGAAAAATACTGCTTTTAGATTGTCTACTATTATCTCCTTTACTTCCGTGCTCGCTCCTCCTCCCACAGACACATGAAAAACAGCCCTGCTCGGGACAAAATCTCCTGTAGTGCCCTTAATCATTTTCCCGCTTCTTTCTCTTACCACCACTTTGACTTCTGCCATTAAGTCTCCTTGTTAACCAATAGTCTATAGCCAATAGTCATCAACTAATTCCTGAACCTGTCAGGAACAGGTTTAAAAATATCAAGAGTTATCCTGCTGTCAAGTCTTTTAAGCCCTGCTTTTAAAGCAGCTTCTATGGCTTTTCTGTACTCCTCAACAGTAATCCTTCTATCGAGGGGTGGATTGTCAAATGCCTTATAACACGGATAGTACTGGGCCATTATGTTTGTATAAGTATTCGGGGAAATCTCCTCGACTAAAAATCTTGCGACCTCTTCTGTGCCTGCCAGACCTTCTGGAAGGACAAGGTGCCTTACAAGGAGCCCTCGCAGTGCAATTCCCTCTTCATTTATAATTAAGTCGCCTACCTGCCTGTGCATTTCCTTTATTGCTGCCTTTGCAACCTGAGGATAGTCTCTGGCCTTTGAATATTTCATGGCAACCGCAGGGTCTGCATATTTGAAATCAGGCATGTAAATATCAACAATACCATCAAGGATTTGCAGGGTTTCTACTGACTCGTATCCCCCGCTGTTATAGACAATTGGAAGCTCCAGGCCTGTATGAATTGCGATTTCGAGGGCCCTTAAAATCATTGGCACCTGATGTGTTGGAGTAACAAGGTTTATATTATGACAGCCCTCCTGTTGCAGGTAAATCATTATCTGTGCAAGTTTTTCAAAAGATATCTCATCACCCTGGCCAAGATGGCTTATGGTCCAGTTCTGGCAGAAAAGGCATCTGAGATTGCACTGGGTAAAAAAGATTGTCCCTGAGCCGTGCCGGCCAACAAGTGGCCTTTCCTCTCCAAAATGGGGATTCCAGCTTGATACAAAAGGCTTATCCCCTGTCTTGCAGATACCCCTCTCACCTGAAGTCCTGTCAACCTTACAATTCCTCGGACACAGCGTGCAGTCTTTAAGAATGGCTTCGGCTTTTTGAATCTTCTCTCTGAGGACTTCTCTTGAGAGCTTTAGATAAGCAGGCTTAAACTCGGATAGTGGTTCTCTATGCACTCTTTTTGTCTTATAAAACACAAAATTCTCCCCCGAAGCATCGGGGCACCCTGTTAAATTATATCAGATTTCGCTCAGTTGCCCCGCCAGTGTCGGGGCAGCGACCTGGCGGTCCCAACGGGAGTCGAACCCGTGTTTTAGCCTTGAGAGGGCCACGTCCTGGGCCACTAGACGATGGGACCAGACGAATTGAAAATTGAAAACTGTAAATTTAAAATTTAAAATTTTCAATCTTCAATTTAAAATTATTTTGGCTGGGGAGAGAGGATTCGAACCCCTGTAAGCAGATCCAGAGTCTGCCGTCCTGCCGCTGGACGACTCCCCAAAAACTTGAAAATAATAACGTTAACTATGTCTTATGTCAAGGCAGGGTGTCGATGGGACCAGACGAATTGAAAATTGAAAACTGTAAATTTAAAATTATTTTGGCTGGGGAGAGGCTGTCAAGTTATTTTCACCTTTCAGGACAGGCGAGACGCCTGTCCTACCGCGTTTTAAAAAGTCTAAATCTGGATTAGGGTCGATTAATTTATGAGACAGAACGCTCTGTGTTTAGCTCGGGATTTATTAACACAGCATCGTGGCGGCTGGTCTTAACGATAACCTTTCTGCCCTTTACTTCAAGCCTACCTTCTGAAAATAGCTTGATGGCCGCTGGATAAATCCTGTGCTCCTGCTTTAAAATCCTCTCAGAAAGGCTCTCTTCAGTATCATCGTCATAAACAGGCACAGCAGCCTGAATGATTATTGGCCCGGTATCCATACCCTCATCCACAAAATGAACCGTGCAGCCTGAAATCTTAACCCCATAATCAGATGCCTGTTTCTGCCCATGCAGCCCCGGGAAAGAAGGTAGAATCGCGGGATGGATGTTCATGACCCGATTTCTATACTGCTCGATTAAAGGTTTACCGACTATTCTCATAAAACCGGCTAATATAACTAATTCAACCGACCTGTTTTTAAGCTCATCTGCGATGCGGAAGTAATAGGAATCCTTATCTTTAAAATCCTTTGGGTTTATATAAAGAGCCTCTATGCCATGTTTTCTGGCCCTTTCAAGGGCGTATGCTTTCGGGTTATCACTTATTAGGACAGCGATTTTTGCCTTCAGAAATCCGGAAGATATGCTGTCGAGGATAGATTGAAAATTTGAACCCCTTCCAGATGCAAGTACGCCAAGGGTTAGCATCTCACTGCGATTGTTTAATGGTTATTACCTTTGCGCCTTCTTTTGGAATGGTAGATTTGCCGATTAATATGCCTCCTTCAACAACTATAAGCTTTGGGCTTGTAATATCTCCGCACACCTCGCCTTTTGGCCTTATCTCAATTACCTCATCTGCTTTCAGACTTCCCTCAACCTTTCCACCAACCATTATCCCTTTTGCTCGAACATCTCCCTTTAAGAATCCACGTTCACCTAAAACAACCCAGTCAGCATCAACATTTCCTTCTATGTTTCCATCTACCCTGAGGGTTCCCTGTGTTTTTATATTACCATAAAATGTAGTATTTGCCCCTAAAAAAGACTCGACTTTATCAGCTTTTTTGAACATATTATTTCTCCTTTCTTTCTGAAGATTCGTCTCTGGCAGATATGTAAGGCATAGGGTTGACGTGTCTGCCGTTTTTCCACACTTCATAATGGACATGCGGACCGGTGGAGTTGCCTGTTGAGCCGAGCTTAGCGATAACATCACCACGTTTTACCTGCTGACCAACTTTGACTAAATTCTCTTTGTTATGAGCATAAAGCGTTGAAAACCCATGGCCATGCTCAATAACTACTACATTTCCATTTCCACCACTCCGTCCTGAATAGCTCGCTATACCATCAGCAGTTGCCTTTATCTGAGAGCCAGGGGGACTTGCTATATCCACAGCAGCGTGAAAATCAATAAATCCATCCGTCGGGTGCTCTCTGCGGCCGTAATGAGAGGTTACACGACCATCTACAGGCCACCCCCTCGGCGTTGCCATGAATATATCCCTTTGCAGCCTTAAATATTCCTTTATTTCCTCAACGCTTTTTACCCTTTCCATGGCCTCTTTCCTTATAGCCTCTATATCCTCCAGGGAACCCCTGTCTGATGTATCCACACTCATAAGGACTGCCTCTTTTGACCCTTTGGACAGTAGTGTCAAGAGGTCGGATTCTGCTTGTTTGAGAGTCCCTATTGTATTGTTCAGCTCTGTAAACTGTTCTGCGTAGTAGTTTAATTTTGATTTCATCCTCTGATATTCGACCCTGCCAACAGCAGATGACAGGGCAATATAGCTAAAGGCAGCCCATATTGCAATAATAGTCAGAATACCTATAGATGGAATGTGGATGCTGCGAGATTTGACATTGCTATAAGGAATAAAAACAATAGTGATTGGAGTAAAAGCCTTCTTAATAAAAGCTTTAATCTTGTCTTTAAACATAAGATACCCTCCCATGCCCTTTTTTTATAAAACCGAGCATAAATGCCTTTTCATCTAAATCTTTGAGTCTATAAAGGACCTTTTCGGACTCCTCAGCACTGACGACGATAATAAACCCAATGCCCATATTGAAGGTTCTATACATCTCTTCATCAGAAACCTTCCCAAGGTTGCGGATAAGCTCAAAAATCACAGGAACAGGCCAGCTATCTTTTTTTATTACTGCGCTGAGGTCTTCAGGAAGAACACGAGGGAGATTTCCTGTTATACCCCCTCCTGTTATATGGGCCATTCCCTTAATATTAAAATCTTTTAATAACTCAAGAATGCATCTGACATAAATCCTTGTTGGTTTTAATAACTCTTCGCCGAGGGCACATCCAAGTTCAGGGATAAACCTGTCTATTTCATATCTCTCTATATCAAAAAACAACCTCCTCGCAAGGGAATAACCATTGCTATGGAGGCCGCTTGATGCAATACCAACAATCGCATCTCCTGCACTAATTTTTGAACCGTTAACTATTGCATCTTTTTCTACAACGCCAACTGCAAAACCCGAAAGGTCATATTCACCGTCAGCGTAGAATCCTGGCATCTCAGCAGTCTCACCACCAATAAGAGAGCATCCTGCCTCTTTGCAGCCATCAGCAATGCCTTTCACAACAAGGGCTGCTTTTTCAGGTGAAAGCCTGCCTGTAGCAAAATAGTCCAGAAAAAATAAAGGCTCTGCCCCGCTTGTAAGAATATCGTTTACACACATGGCTACCAGGTCTATCCCAACAGTATCATGCCTGTCCATCATAAAGGCAATCTTCAGTTTGGTTCCAACACCATCTGTACCACTTACAAGCACAGGCTCTTTATATTTTTTAATATCGAGTTTGAATAGTGCGCCAAAAGAGCCGATATCTGTTATAACCTCAGGCCTGAAGGTAGACCTTGCTATCGAAGAGATGAGGGAGACAAATCTCTCGCCTGCCTCAATATCAACCCCTGACTTCTTGTATGTAAGTTCTTCCACAAGCATATAACTATAATCCTATGCGTGTTGAATTTTCAACCTTTTTCCTCTTTGCCTATCTGCCCTCAAAAAAACAATAAAAAAGCCCATTCCCAATTTTCTGGAAATGAGCCTATATAGTATTATTATCTCCATGCCCTTCGGTAGCCCCTCTGTCCCGAAGCTTCGGGACAGGTAGCTTTGCGTCTTGCTGTTACCAGCAGTTTGCCCTTATCGGTGGCAAAACCAATTTTAGCGTATCATCTAAGGCATGGATTGTCAAGAAAAATTACATTCCAAGCCCATCAATTTTTATGCCACATTTGTGGCAGGAGGAGTCTTTAAGTCTTTTTTCTTTAATATAAAAACCAAAGCGTTCTATGAGTAACTCACCACACTGCGGGCAGTAAGTATTCTCTCCTCCCTCACCCGGGACATTACCTTCGTACACGTATTTAAGCCCTGCCTCAAGCCCTATTTCCCTTGCCCTTCTAAGGGTTTTTACAGGGGTTCTTGGCTGGTCGAGGAGCTTGTATGCAGGATAAAACTGTGTTACATGCCAGGGAATTGAGACATCTATGGACTTTATAAACTCTGCGATCCACCTGAAGGTATCTTCAGAGTCATTGTATGTAGGAATAATTAAAGTAGTTACTTCAATCCATACCCCTAACTCCTTCATTAATTTAATTGTTTCAAGTACGGGACGGAGCCTCGCACCGCATATTTCTTTGTAAAATTTATCATCACCCTTAAGGTCTATATTATTGCCATCAAGATAAGGGGCAATTGCTCTTGTAGCCTCTGGCGATGTATAGCCATTGCTGACAAATACATTTTTTATCCCCTTTTCATGTGCAAGCCGTGCACAGTCATAGGCGAATTCAAAAAATATTGTTGGTTCGGTATATGTGTAGGAAATACTTTTACAACCAGTCCTTATGGCTGCATCAACTATCTCCTCAGGTGTCACAACCTCTCCTGGTATTTCACCACCGTGCTCCTTTGGATACTGGGAAATCTCGTAGTTCTGACAGTGTTTGCATTTGAAGTTACACCCAACAGTTGCAATGGAAAAAGATGTGGAGCCGGGATAAAAGTGAAAAAGGGGTTTTTTCTCAATCGGGTCAATATTCATTGAAATAACCTTTCCATAAACAAGGCTAAAAAGCTTCCCTCCCCTGTTTTCCCTTACACCACAGATGCCCCTCTTACCATCAAAAATAAGACATCTGTGGCCGCAGAGAAAACAATTTACTTTATTTTTTTCAAGTGTTTTATAAAACATCGCTTCCTTCATGAAAAAATTATAACAAAATTCTGTGAAAAACCATAAATTTTTGATATAACCTAAAATATTGCATTTAGAAAATCGCAGAGAAATAGTGAATAGTGACACCGTAGTGTCCGATAAAAAATTCAGCAATTTTATAAGTTGTCATTCCTGTCTGTCATGCTGGCTTGTCTTGTGGGTTCAATTTTGAAAATTGAACCCTTAATTTGATAATAGTCAAGCCGATGTTATATTGAATAGTCAGGTTTAAGTCGTTGCGACTCGTAACTGAGCTGTAAACAAAAAATTTAAGGAGCAAGCTTAAAAAGACAGATGGCAGAGGAATACAGAACGTAAATTCTTTAACGGGTTATAAATAAAAAAACACTTGCACAACTTTTTCATGAATGACAGGAACAGGAATGGCAGGAAGTGGATATTTAAGCAGTTCCATGAATTGTATTTTCAGGTATAATAGGGAGAGGACAAGACACTGACAAAAAACCCGAAAGTTTGAGAGAAAAATATTTGGGTATATCTAAAAACATCAAAATTGCAGTCACGTTAATAGGATTACTTATTATCGTCTTCATAGCCAGGCATGCCATTGCAGAGGAGAGGGGGTATCCTGTAAAGTTAAAATTCGGTGTTGCACCACAGCAGTCTGCAGTAAAGCTGGCCAGACATTTTATTCCCCTTACAGAGTATTTATCCAGACATGCCGGTATACAGATTGATTTTGTAACAGCCAGTAATCTTAAGATATTTATGGAAAGGCAGGCCAGTGGAGAATACGATATTGCCTATGTTAACGCTTATCATTATATTATTGCCAATAAAAAAGCAGGATATTATGCCTTTGCCAGGCCAATTGAGGAATTTACCGGTATACTTGTTGTCCGGAAAGATGGGCATATAAAAAATATACACGACTTGACGGGCAAAAGCATCGCTTTTTACGACCCGACAGCATTAGCAACTCCCCTTATTAAAGATTACCTCTATCAAAAAGGTATTGATGTGGATAAGGACATGACTGTGAAATGGCAGATAACCATGGACTCTGTCATTTTATCGGTCTTCAACAGAACCACAGACATAGGAGGAACCACCAGGAGGGCACTCCGTGTTATGAAAAACGAAATCCTGGACAAACTAATTATTCTGGCAGAGACCGATCCCCTGCCAATGCATCCATTTATTGCCCACCCGAGGGTTGATCATAATATTGTTAACAAAATCAGAGAAACCCTGATAGAGATGAATAAGACCGCTGAGGGCAGAAAGATACTCGAAGGTATAAAAATCGATGGAATCCAGAGTGCGAAGGATAGCGACTATAAAGAGATGAGACGATTTGCTCACAGAATGAAACTTCCATACTAACTTCCAAACTAATTGTTCTAAAAACATCTACAATCGTGGCTAATAATAAATCGTTTACAAAAATAGTCTTTTTGTTCCTTTTTTTAATTTTTTTCTTGACAAACAAAAAATTATCGTATATAACTAAATTCAGGATGAGGTTATGTTAGAAAAACTTCTTACATCAGGAATAAGAGCAGCCATCTTATCTTTGCTATTTAACAGCCCGGATGAGAAATTTTACGTAAGAGAAATAGCAAGGCTTTTGAGAAAAAATCCTTCTGGCGTTCAAAGAGAGCTGGAAAAGTTAGAAGCAATGGGGCTCGTCAGGAGTGAAAGAGAAGGCAACCTCAGGTACTTTAAAGTTTACAGAGATTCTCCCCTTTTCCCTGAACTAAAAGGTTTAATAGCTAAATCCCTTGGCCTGCCAGGAGCCTTAAAGGCTGTTTTGAGGACCTCTGGTATTAAAGCCGCTTTTATCTACGGCCCTTATGCTGATGGCGAAGATGCACCATCCATAGATTTATTTATAGTCAGTAATGTTACTGACTTTGACAAGAATTTAGCAGAGGTAGAAAGGAGATTCGGCAGAGAGATTAGTTACACTCTAATGAATGAATCAGACTACAGGATAAAAAAAAAGAGGGGAGAGCCGCGTCTCAGAAAGCTCTTAACTGGCAAAAAGATTCTCCTCTTAGGAAAGTTATAGCTTACCCTCGTTTTATTGCGGGGGTATAGAAAGGGGGTGAAAAGAATGGCCACAAAGAAAGCCGCCGCCAAGAAGCCTAAAAAGGCTGCTAAGAAAAAGAAATAAGATTGCTTTAAAGTGCTTTACCGCTTGGCTGTCCCGAAGCTTCGGGACAGCCTTTTTTTTACTTTACAGAGACACAGAATAATAATATCCATCCACAGATTAAATGGATTTAAAGTATTAATAAATTTTCTCTAAAAAATCTGCGGTGGATTGATTTAGTTTTTTAACAATCTCTGTGAACTCTGTGGTTTTCTTAATACATTATCTGGACAGCCTTTAGACATGAACTGCAAAAACTGGATTAGCTGCTACTGGCTCTGAGACTATTTCCCAGCAGTCCACAAAGGAGAGAAGTTTTCTGAGGAATTTTATATTTAAGGAGTGTCCTGATTTATCGGCCATTATATGCCCGTAAACAGGGAATCCTAAAAGAGCGAAGTCTCCTACTGCATCAAGAATTTTGTGCCTCACGAATTCATCTTTAAATCGAAGTCCGCCTTTATTAAGGATATTGTCGTTTCCAATTACAATAGCATTATCCAGGGAGCCACCTTTTGCTAACCCCCTATCCCTCAAAGTTTCAACATCCTTCAAAAACCCAAAGGTCCTGGCTGGCGCCAAATCCTTAATAAAATTTGCCTCATTGATATCGACACCCAATCTTTGTTCGCCAAAAACAGGATGATTATAATGAACACTGTAGGTAATTTTTAGACCTTCGTATGGGGCCACTGCTATCTGGCATTGCCTTTCAATAAGCATAATAGGTTTTGTAATCCGCAAACATGACACTTTTTTGCCCTGTTTAGCAATACCTGCTTGAAGTATAAGTCTGGTAAAAATAAAGGCACTACCATCCATTATAGGGACCTCCGGGCCATCAAGTTCGATATAAATATTATCAATACCAAGACCTGCAAGGGCAGCCATGATATGCTCAACTGTTCCTACCCTTACACCATCAAACCCGATACTTGTAGCAAATGCTGTATCTATAACAGAGCTTACGTGAGCCTTTATTTCAGTGTTGTTCCTGTCTTTTCGTACAAAAATTATACCTGTATCGCGCGGGGCAGGCCTTAAGCGTAGATTTATCTCCCTTCCAGTATGCAAACCAAGGCCTTTTATCTGAATCTCTTCCTTTATCGTCCTTTGTAAACGCATATCTTAATTATGATATGCAAATTAAATACCAGCGGAATATTCTTTAAAATCAAGGAATTAAAACATAAAGTGTATTACTTATACATTTACTATGTAGCTTTATTTATACACCTCTCCGCCAACTACCATGTCAGGAATCCTTATTGTTGGCATTGCATCTGAAACCGGGACACCCTGGGCATCCTTACCGCAGGTTCCAATAGAAAAGCCAAGATCGTTAGCGACCATATCTATAGCTCTCAGGATTTCAGGGCCATTGCCGCATAATGTTGCGCCTCTGAGTGGCTCACCGACCTTACCTTTCTCTATGAGATAACCATCAGAGACCTCAAAGACAAACTCCCCTGTAACTGTATTAACCTGTCCTCCTCCCATTTTTTTCACAAAGAGCCCCTTTTCCACTGATTTAATTACAGCTTCAGGGCTTTCCTCACCCTGGGCAATAAAGGTATTTGTCATCCTCGGTATTGGTCTGTGCTTATAGGACTCACGCCGGCCATTACCAGTGGATGCAACTCCGTCTTTCATGGCTGTAAGTATGTCATACATATAGCCCTTAAGAATCCCCTTTTCTACGAGTATGGTTCTCTGAGAAGAGGTGCCCTCATCGTCAAATCTAAATGAACCCCTCTTGTTCGGCAGGGTCGAATCATCAATAACTGTTATTAAAGGAGAGGCCACCTGACTTCCAATCTTATTGGAATACACAGACAGCCCCTGCTGTGCGAGGTCTGCTTCAAGGCCATGCCCTATAGCCTCATGTATCATTGTGCCGCCAGCCCTGGCCGAGATAACAACCGGCATCCTTCCGCCAGGGGCCTTTTTAGCTCTGAGCATCGCCACCGCCCTTTTTGCGGTCTTGATGGCTATCTCATCGAGGGGGTTTTCATCAAAAAGCTCAAAACCTATAAACCCACCAACAGGTTCATAGCCAGTCTGGATAATATCACCTTCAGCAGCAACAACCTGTATCACAGCAGTGGTGTATATGCGCTCATCTTCAGCAATATTGCCATCCGAGGTTGCAATCTGAACCTTTTGAACCGAATCCCTGTAAATTACCGACACCTGTTTAACCCTTGAATCCACACCTCTGGCCGCCTTATTGGCAGACTCAATGAGATGAATCTTTCTATCCATAGGTACATTCTCCGGCAGCAACTTTATAGCGAAATCAACTGATGGTACCTTTTTCTTTAAATCAATGGTGAATCCTGCTGCTGACATCCTCACAGCCTTACCTGCTGCATCTGCAAGCTCTAATATGCCTGCTTCTGAAAAATCATTACTGTAAGCATAGGCAGACTTCTGACCAAAAATTACCCTTACACCTGTACCTGCATCAACACCGCTCAGTATCTTTTCTACCCTGTTATCCTCAAGCTGTATTGAAGTTGAATGTGTACGTTCACCAAAAATATCTGCGAAATCTCCACCCTTAGAAAGAGTCCTTTTTAAGACCCTAAATAAAAGTTCATGGTCAAGCATATTACCTCCAGTAGACTGTTTTGTAATGAAAATTGCTCAGCAATTTAGTAGACTATTATAACAATATGGAGGGAATATGCCAGAGATTGGGCTTATTGCTGGAAGTGGAATATACGAAATACCAGGGCTGGTAATTAAAAAAAAGAAAAGGATTGTTACTCCATTTGGGAAGCCATCTGACGATTACAGGATTGTTGAGATAAATGATGTAGAAATAGCCTTTCTCCCCCGCCATGGCTCTGCTCATAATATCCCGCCACACAGAGTAAATTACCGGGCTAATATCTGGGGGCTTAAAGAGCTCGGGGTCAAAAGAATTATATCTGTCAGTGCAGTGGGCGGCATCAGTAAAGAAATGAAGCCCGGTGGAATTGTCATCCCCGACCAGGTGATTGATATGACAGGTGGAAGAAACTCGACTTTCTATGACGGCCCTGAAGTTGTGCATATAGATTTCACAGAACCCTATTGCCCTGAGATAAGAAAAGCACTTATAAAAGCTGGCAAAAAGACAGGGATTGTCCTTATTAAAGGCGGGGCTTACATTTGCACAAATGGGCCGAGGCTGGAGTCAAAGGCAGAGATAATGGCCTATAAGATTATGGGCGCAGATGTTGTCGGGATGACTGCAATGCCTGAGGCGTCTCTTGCAAGAGAACTGGAAATCTGCTTTGCAGGGGTATCGGTTGTCACCAATTATGCTGCTGGTATAAGCAGGACAAAACTTACAACAACAGAAGTGTTAAAAACAATGAAGTCTTCAACTGCCAAAATCAACATGGTCTTAAAAGAATGCATAATACATATCCCCTCAAAAAGGAAATGTCCCTGCAAAGATGCTCTCAAAGACTCCAGAATGGGCTAAATTATGTGGACAGGTATTTCGTGGATTATGTTTTGCTAAGATAGCGTAAACTTTTCTGTTTATTTATGACTCTAATACGCCAGATGGGCCTAAGATTTGATGGATAGAGACATCCAGCTTACGGATGAGGACTTAATAAAGGGTCTGAAGGCTGGAGATGCCGAGGCCTTTAATGAGCTTGTAGAGAGGTATAAAAGAATGGGGTTTTCCTTAGCCTATAATATGGTAGGCAGCATCGAAGATGCCGAAGATGTCTCTCAGGAGGCCTTTGCCATTGTATATACAAAGATAAAGGGGTTTAGGGGGGATTGTAGTTTCAAGACATGGTTTTACAGAATTATTATAAATCTCTGCCGGAAACATTACAGGAAAAATAAGTTCGCATCAATCATTTCCCTTAATATATTCCCAGACACTGATGAAGAAAAAACAATCGAAATCAAGGCAAAAGACAATGTGGAGAGGGAACTTTTAAGCAGACAACTCAATAGCGCAATAACAGCCGCTGTCAGGAAGCTTCCTGCGAAACAGCGTGAGGTCTTTGTGATGAAACATTTAAGGGGAATGAAGATACATGAGATTTCCGAGGTTCTTAACTGCGCTGAAGGGACAGTCAAGGCCCATCTGTTCAGGGCAGTTAAAGGGCTTCAGAAAAGACTGAAGGGTTTCTACAATGAAATGTAAAGAAATAGAAAAAGAGTTAATCGCCTATTACTACAAAGAGACCGAGCCTTCGATGGATGCGGAAATAAGCAAACACCTTGAGGATTGCGAAATGTGCGCTACATCATGGAAAAAACTCAAAATGACCCTAAATGCGGTAGAGGTCAAAGAGTTAGAAATGCCCGGGGCCTTCTGGAATAAATATCTCGGCAGGGTTTACTGGAAAATAAAGAACAGAAAGGCGCAAAAAAGATTCTTCACGTCGAGACTCGTGCCTGTAACTGCTGGAGTTTTGACATTACTTCTTGTCGTATTTGGAGGGCTGCGCTTATATGAATCAAGGCAGGAGGATGCCTTTATCTCAAGCAATTATGAAATCCTCAGGGGTCTTGACGTCTATCAAAACCTGGAGGTCTTACAACACCTTGAAGAAATTGAGGCAATGCACAGGGCATGAGGCTGTTCTCCCTGGCAATTTTGATTCTTCTTGTTGCCCAGAGAGATTTTTTACCCCCCAGGCAGGAGCAACATACAAAAAAAGAAGAGGAGGAGATTGTAAGACTTCTTGATATGCTGGAAAATTACGAACTTCTCAGGTCTATGGACATGTATAAAAACCTTGATGATATAGAGGCAGATGACAAAGTCATGCCTCAAAAAGAGAACCGCGAGAAAGAGAGAAAGAAATGAAACAGATAATTTTAGTTTTTATGGTCATTCTGGGACTTACAGTCCCCCTGACATCAGCGGCTGAATCCGAGAATTATAATGAAAAACTCAGGCGCTGGCAGGAAATGTCTCCTGAGGAACGTGAGAAGATAACCGGAACATATAAAGAATGGAAGGAACTCCCGATGGAAGAAAGAGAAACAATAAGGAAAAATTTTCAGCGATTTAAGGCCCTTCCTCCTGAGGAGAAAAACACAATAAGGGATCGGTTCAGGAAATTCAAAGAACTCCCTCCTGCAGAAAGGGAAAGGATTAAGAAGAATTACGAGCGGTGGAGAAAACTACCACCTGAAGAGCGACAAAGGTTAAAAGAAAATTATAGAAAATGGAAAAATCTGTCTCCGGAGGAAAAAGAAATGATAAGAGAACGGCTCAGAAAACAGAGAGGGCAGTAAGCTATTTTATTTTTCCCTGCCATTTTTTAGCCTTTTCCATTATTTCAGTCTCATCTGTTGTCTGAAGCTCTCCGTCATTGATTACCACCCGACCATCCACTATAACTGTCTCGACATCAGATGGCCTCATGCTATAAACGATATGAGAGTATATATCATAGAGCGGAGTAAGGTGGGGTTTTTCGAGGTTTACAATTGTAATATCTGCACGTTTCCCTTTCTCAAGGCTTCCTATCTTATCTCCAAGACCTAAGACATCAGCCCCCCACCTCGTTGCCATAAGAAGGGCTGTCCTGTCATCAAGGGCAGTGGGGTCTTCTGAGTGAGCCTTGTGGAGCTTGGCTGCTGTTGACATCTCGCTTAATATATTCAGATCATTATTACTCGCAGCGCCATCTGTCCCGAAGGTTACTTTCACTTTAGCTTTAAGCATCTTTACAACAGGCGCAATACCAGAGGCAAGCTTCAGGTTGCTCTCCACACAGTGGGACACGCCTGCATTCCTTTTTGCAAGTATCTCTATCTCCCTGTCTGTCAGCCACACACAATGGGCAGCAAGCACCCTTTCATCGAGAAAACCGAGGTCTTCAAGGTGTTCGACAGGTGTCCTGCCGTATCTGTTTTTTATTTCATCCACTTCCCATCGGGTCTCAGAGAGATGAATGTGGATCGGAATATCATATCTTTCTGCAGCCCTCCTTGCCCTTTTCAGGGTATCAGGCCCGCATGTGTATAGTGCATGAGGAGCAATACACGGGGTTATAAGCTCATCACCTTTCCAGTCTTTAATAAATACTTCTGCCTTTTCAAAATACTCATCTGCTGTCTTTGCAGCCGCTGTTGGGAAATCGAGAATCCCGACGCCGAGCACAGCCCTCATGCCGAGTTTTTTTGTTGCTCGCCCGGCAGCATCCTCAAAAAAATACATATCATTGTATGTAGTGATTCCCGCCTTGAGCATCTCAAGACATGCAAGCCCTACAGCATCGTTTATAAACTCAGGGCTAAGCCATTTACCCTCAGCAGGCCAGATATGATTCTCAAGCCATTCCTTCAGTGGCAGGTCGTCTGCAATCCCCCTGAAATAAACCATAGCAGCGTGGGTATGGGTATTAATTAATCCAGGAAAGACCGCCCTCCCCTTTCCGCCAATTATGTTTTCGGAGTAATAGTCCTTTTTTATTTCCTCATATTTCCCGACAGCCTCGATCTTTCCATTATTAACAGCAATCGCACCGCCATGAATAACAGCAAATTTATCGTCCATGGGGAGGACATATTCTGCGTGGACTATAGAGTCGACCTTTTTCTTTTCCATAATTTACTGATAGTTTTACAATGTCACTAACCCTCCCCCACAAGGGGAGAGGGAATCCCCCTTGAATTTCCTTCTTCTACTTGCAATGAAACTTAACTTAACAGCCTGTATTACGCCAACTCTATAAGCTTCTCTGCTATTTGAACAGCATTGAGGGCAGCGCCTTTTCTAAGGTTGTCAGCAACAATCCACATGTTTATACCATTTTCAATTGACTCGTCCTCTCTTATCCTGCCCACATAGACCTCATCGCTGCCAGCAACATTTACCGGGAGCGGGTAGACATTTTTTTCAGGCGCATCGTAAACAACAATGCCTGGAGCAGCAGACAGTATTGCCCTTACTTCATTGGCTGAGAGTTTTTTCTCAGTCTCGATATTCACTGATTCTGAATGACATCTGAACACAGGCACCCTAACTGTGGTTGCAGTAACCCTTATAGAATCATCGCCCATAATTTTCCTCGTCTCATTCACCATTTTCATTTCTTCCTTTGTATAGTCATTCTCCATAAACTTGTCTATGTGCGGCAGGCAATTAAATGCAATCTGGTGCGGATAGACATTGCACTTCGCTTCTCTGAAATTCAGGATGGCCGATGTCTGATGAAGCAGTTCATCCATCGCCCTTTTGCCTGTGCCTGAGACAGACTGAAAGGTTGTAACAACAACCCTCTTTATCTTAACTACATCATGGATTGGCTTTAAAACAACAACCATCTGTATCGTCGAGCAGTTGGGGTTGGCGATTATTCCCTTATGCCATTTCAAATCCTGAGGATTGACCTCTGGCACGATAAGCGGAACCTCAGGGTCCATCCTCCACTGGCTCGAATTGTCCACAACAACGCACCCTGCCTTTGCAGCTATTGGAGCAAAGACCTTGCTTCTCTCTGCACCTGCTGAAAATAAAGCAATATCAACCCCTTTAAAAGAGTTTTCCCCAAGGATTTCAATAGGTATAGTCTCATCATAAAAATCGATGGTCTTGCCTTCAGATCGCTCTGATGCAAAGAGTCTCAGCCTCTCAACAGGGAAATTCCTCTGTTCAAGGGTCAAGACCATCTCATTGCCAACTGCCCCTGTTGCGCCAACAACAGCTACAATATATTTATCCTTTTTTTTAAGCATTTAACTCCTTTAAGTTATAGTTAAAGTTTAAGAAAATTTTATAACTCGGCGAAATATAATGATATTTGAAGTCAGGCTGGAAGCCTGCAGTAAGATTTTTAGACTTTTAAAATCCCTTTTACCCTTTCGCTAAGCTTTACCGGCGATGTGGTCATCTTTACCAAAAACTCATCTGCACCAGCACTCATGGCCTTTTCTATTTCTACTGGAGTGCCTCTCGCAGAAAACACTATAACAGGTATATCCTTCCATTTTGGAGATCCTTTTAAAAGGGCTAAGACCTTAAACCCATCCATCTTCTCCATGTACAGGTCAAGCACTATAACATCAGGCACTTCTGTCTCAAGTACTTTAATCGCCTCCACTCCATCTATAGCCTCCAGAACAGTGAAACCATCTAACATGAGTTTGCTCTTATTCATCCTGCGGGTCATGTCATTATCGTCCACAATAAGCACTTTCTTCTTTTCAGACATGGACACACATCCCACTGCCACTAAGGTCAAGCACGGCAACCTCAGGGGCTCTAACGTATTTTCTGTGTTCTACATCCATAATTATAATACCCATCAAAGCCATTATAGCTCTTTGATATACCTGACTACAAGGTCTCCAACCTCTGTTGTCGTGTAACCCATCTGGCCTGCTGCAAGACTCTTCAGGTGTTTTCCTGTAACCTCCATCACTGCTTTTTCAACAAGTTTGCCTGCACCCTCCTCGCCGAGGTGCTCGAGCATCATTCCGCCTGCACATATGGCAGCAAGAGGGTTAATAATATTTTTGCCCTTGTATTTTGGCGCAGAGCCTCCGATAGGCTCAAACATGCTGACACCCTGAGGGTTAATATTTCCTCCAGCAGCTATTCCCATCCCTCCCTGTATCATTGCGCCAAGGTCAGTAATTATATCACCAAACATATTATCAGTAACAATCACGTCAAACCATTCAGGGTTCTTGACAAACCACATTGTTATTGCATCAACATGCGCATAGTCAACTTTTATATCAGGATACTCTTTTGCCACTTCGTAGAATGTCCTTTCCCATAAATCCCAGGCAAAGGTAAGCACATTTGTCTTTCCGCACAGGGTGAGCTTGTTTATCTTATTTCTCTTTTTACAGTATTCAAAGGCATAGCGGATGCAGCGCTCAACACCCTTTCTTGTGTTTATGGATTCCTGTATTGCCACCTCATCAGGCGTGCCCTTTTTCAGAACGCCACCTGCGCCTGCATATAGTCCCTCTGTGTTCTCCCTCACAACAACAAAGTCTATGTCCTCCGGTTTCTTATCCTTCAGCGGGCAGTCAACCCCAGGGTAAAGTTTTACAGGCCTCAGGTTTATATACTGGTCGAGCTCAAATCGTAGCCTCAGCAGTATACCCTTTTCGAGGATGCCGGGTCTCACATCTGGATGGCCGATAGCTCCAAGATAAATGGCGTGAAATTTTTTTAGCTCATCCACAGCACCATCAGGAAGAGTCTCGCCTGTCTTTAAATATCTTTCTCCGCCAAAGTCAAAATATGTCGGATTGAGTTTGAACCCGAATTTCCCTTCTGCTGCCTGAAGGACTTTAATGCCCTCGGCTATGACCTCTGGCCCTGTGCCGTCTCCGGGAATGACTGCAATGTTGTAAGATTTAGTCATTATCTTTCTCCTTACCGAAAGATTCTTTATTATTTCTCCTTCGATATTAACACAAACCTCATCCCCCGCCTCTTACACCAATTCGTAGCCGCTTCTCTTTTTCTCAATGTATCAGGATTTTCAAGTAAGTGTCTTCCTTTAATCTCATGAATTTCTTTTGATCCATCACTCCGTTCAATTAAGAAATCAGGACGGTATTTTCTTATATTTCCGCTTTCTGTAACATATGGTATTTCAACCCCGTGATTCTTTGTCCATTTTGCAACTGTCTTGTCTTTCTCAAGAAACCTCATATGTTCAAGTTCCCAGCCATAATCATATCGTTCAATAGAATAAGGGCTTTTCTTAGGGTCTTCAAAATCTCCATAGTGTGTATTAACCGACATCTCTATACCTCACTATGCTTTCAACAAGCCCCGGCAGACTGCTGAAATTTCTGCTAATCTCCGGCAATTTTAAGAGGGCTAACTTCAAGTCCTCTTTGGATGCAAAGCCTGCTGATTCACCATTAAACATTTTGTCTCTGATATGATCCATGATCACATTATACATATAACCCCTCTCATGAGAACCAATGCCTGCCTCATAAAGAAGCGCTATCCCCATGTCAAGAACATTCCATTTGAGTTTTTCAATGAGATTTCCATTGTCTTCCTCATCACTGCCCTCGGATGATGTAACTTCGGGAGGGGTATGTATCTCAATCCTCCTCGTCTCATCAAGAGCAATTCCTTTGATTCCGCTCAGGTTAACCCGCGTTATCTCTATTTCGCTTCTATCATAACTAAAACCGGCAATAACCCCTTTCCAGTTAGGATAATCAGTAGTCGTGTCCTCCATAGCCTCAATATCGCTGAGGTCGACATCTTCTTCTCCTTCGGGATTGGGAATATCAATAAGGTTTTCAGGCCTTATTAAAATCTGCGGCTTTCTTTTGGGTGGCAGATCTTCGTCTCCAAAAAGCTCAGCCTGGCCTACATCACTTCTCACTTTTGCCCTTACTAATTCCCATAACCAGTCATGCTTTAGCTTAGGATGGTCAATTACAGCGCAGATTTCGGGTTCATCCGTTCCTCTTAAGTTTCTTCTTAACCCTCTGCCAATCACCTGCTGGCCATAAACAGGAGATGAGAATTTTCTTAATAGCAGGATTGCAGATACTTCAGGCACGTCCCATCCTTCTCTCAGCATTAAAACGCTTACCACCGCTTCATAAGGACTATTAAACGAACCGATCTCCTTAGCGGCCTCTCTTGCGGTTAATGGCTGACCATTTGCCTTTTTGCCGACAACCGTATCTGCTGAGTCTTCCGTAACAAGCAACACCTTGCCTTTCAAATCAAAATCGTCTTCAAGAACCTTCACAGCCCTCTCAGCATCTTTTATACAAATGGCGACAACAAAGAGAATCGGTTTATATTTATTCTCTCCAACTGCCTTTGCCCTTCGCCTTTGCTCCTCAAGTCTGTTCAGAGCAACTGCTATCTGCTTTTTCATGGGGTCGTAATCAGTAACCCATTGTGTCGCGGTTAAGCCCCTTTCAATCTTTTCAAACTCCTCGTCCATTTCATCAATGGTTCTCTTTTCACCTGAATCAGTATTTGTATAGCCTCTGGAGGATCGGTGTCCATCCGCCCTGTCAGGTGTTGCAGTTGTATCAAGCCTGAATTTCGCCTTTTCCGACAGATGGGCAAGGATATTTGTATATTCATCTGCAGGCGTATTGTGTGCCTCATCATTAAATATAGCTAAATTGTCTATATAACGCTTTATATAAGCAAGGTTTCTCTGGCCTGTAATATGATGCTGGTAAAACTGCTGAATATTGCCGAGAATAATACCGGATTCCAGCATCCCCTGAGGACCGCCTCTTTCTCCAAGAGTATGAAGGTCAACAGTATTTATAAGATGCTCTTGCCCGGGTGGAAAGAGTTTAAACCTTCGGAAAACACTTTTATCCTTAAAGTCAGTTTCGAGTCTGTCCCTTACAATGAGATTCGGGACCATGATAAGAAAGGATTGAATGTTATGGCAGGAACGGAGCCATGCAATCACCGCAGCAATTATGGCGGTCTTCCCGCCGCCTGTAACGATGTTCAGAAGGAGATTTTTTCTGCCGAGGATTTCATAACTATAAACAGTCCTCAAAAAAGCCTCCTCCTGATGTTTCCAGAGGCGGTTTTTTCTGTCCTGCTCCAAGAGATTAGCGATAAAATCCTGAGTAAAGATATTAGTCTCAGGATAACCGCCCTGAATCCAGTCTATATATTCTTTTTCATATTGCCTGAAGGCGTTGAACATTTATTTACTACTCCTATTCAACATATTGAGTCCAACCATATTAAACTCCACAATATATAGTGACAAACTGTATTCAATCGATTATCCTCTTGACACCTAACAATACAAATGCATAAACTTTAAGTATCATGGAACTAAAAATAACAGAAAAAGACCTCTTAACAAACTTTGAATCTGTCTCGGAAGAGCTAAAACAATATTCAGCCGCCGATCCATATCTCAAAGAATATGACGAGGAAATGAAAGGGCTGAAAGATAGGGAGCCTTTCTTTGTAATTCCTGCTTCTTTCACTTATATAATTTCCTCCTGTTAAATTCCAATTGGCATAGCTTGAACATCTATGCCGCCATTTCTTGAAAGCAGATATTTTGCAAGTCTTTTATTTCTTGTATAGTTCTCAATCCTCACATATATTTCCCAAATCATATTCCAGAATTCACCATATTTGTCTTCTTTTTTTATGATTAATCCAAATGTTTTTGCCTCCTCTGGGCTAATAGATCTTCCATGTGTGTTTTTATCGCCAACCTCAAGAAATTTATTAACAGTTTCCGCTATTTCTTTTTCGCTTTTGTCTTTTAGCATGTTTGCCTTTAATTGTTCCTTAGCAAGATTTACTGTAGCATTTCTGGCTCTAACACATTCAATAATCCATGAAGGATCTTGCCTATCTAAAAGGTGTAAAAATGGAGTTGCGGGCTGTTTGTTTGTAATCGAAGTTCTTGCACTATTAATGAGCTCAATATAAGCATCTATAAATGATTTTGCAGGTCTCATAATTGCAATATCTTTTGATTGAATAAATATCATCTGAGGGTCTATAGGTCCAAGATTAGATGTGTCGCTCATAACAATTTCATCCGAGCCCATTGCAATCAATGTTCCAGCACTCATTGCAGCATTAGGGACAATCACTCTGAATTTTTTGGAATAGCTTCGGCAAACCCTAATAATATCAGCAGCGGCATCTGGTGAACCACCCGGAGTGTGTAATAACAAACCAAGATTATTATCGTTATCTTTCATCTCTATTGATCTCAGAATATTCTCAAGGATTTCGCTATCCTGATGTGCAATAGCCCCTGCTGGATGGCCAAATAAGGCAGTATAGCAGACTAAATTTGTATTAAATTTTTCCTCAAACTTTTTAATAAGTCTTTGATGCACAATTGGTGCATTAGATATTTCATCCATCAAATCAAAGATAAATCCTCGATTAGCCATAATACCCTCCAAATATAGAATGTTTTTCTAAAAACCAGTTATTAGGTACAACCTTTGGTTCTGTAATCAAGTCTGTTATTTCTTTGTCTGTAAGGATTCTCACCAACTAACCCTTTCTTCGTCCCTCTTCCTCGCCAGCCTTATAAATTCCATAGCCAACAACACCAACAGCTATCCCTTTAAAAATATTTGTCCACAAAGCATCCCATTTCTGTTTTTCTATCCATTTACGAACATAAGGCATGACCGCATCAATTTTGGGCATTAACTGTGGCAGGTCATACATGCTAAATGGTATATGGTAAAACTGGGCTGGCAGCCCGGATAATTTGATACTTTCTTCATATATTACAAGGATTGGTTTATCTTTACCAAAGCCTATTCCGACCTCTCCGTGTAACCACTCAGGTG
>JACROP010000068.1 GCA_016214385.1 Nitrospirota bacterium | reverse complement strand
GAGAGTAGAAAGTAGAAACTAGACGGTAGATTGGAGCGAAAAGGATTGTTCAGTAACAGCCTCATACGAAAATGCCTTCTTTGCGGGCAGGGTAAACAGTGTCCAGGAGTTTCTTCGTTAAAAATGCCCCGGTATAGGACATCGGATTTTTTGCAACCTCCTCAGGAGTTCCTGACGCCTCTATGCGGCCGCCTTCCTCACCGCCTTCAGGACCGAGGTCAATTATATAGTCTGCATTCTTTATAACCTCGACGTTGTGCTCAATGACTACTACGGTGTTTCCAGCATCTACAAGACTTTTTAATACTTCGAGGAGCCTCTGTATGTCCACAAAGTGAAGCCCTGTTGTGGGTTCATCAAGGATATATAAGGTCTTCCCTGTAGCCCTCTTGCTTAATTCCCTCGATAACTTGACCCTCTGCGCCTCTCCGCCAGAAAGGGTTGTAGCGGATTGACCCAACTGTATATAGCCGAGGCCTACCTCCTCGAGGGTGCCGAGTTTATGTTTGAGGGGCGGGATGGAGATGAAGAACTCAAGGGCCTGGCTTACAGTCATATCGAGGACATCAGAGATATTTTTGCCCTTATAAGTTATTTCGAGGGTCTCTTTATTATATCTCTTGCCTTTGCATGTATCACACGGTACATAAATATCAGGGAGAAAATGCATGGCAACCTTCATGAGGCCGTCACCCTTACAGACCTCACATCTGCCTCCGACAACATTGAAGCTAAACCTGCCTGGTCTGTAACCCCTTACCCTTGAATCAGGCAACTGGGAATAAAATTCTCTTATAAAAGCAAAAATGCCTGTATAAGTCGCCGGGTTTGAGCGTGGTGTCCTGCCAATGGGTGACTGGTCAATATGGATTACCTTATCTATGTTCTCTATGCCATCAATGCCCCTGTGCTTGCCGGGGACGACCCCCGATGAGTATAGTTTTCTGACCAGAGCCTTATAGAGTATTTCAAATATCAATGTGCTCTTGCCAGAACCAGACACACCGGTTATGCAGGTAAAAATCCCGAGGGGTATTTTTACATTTATATTTTTAAGATTGAATTCCTGAGCACCTAAAATTGTGATGTAGTCTCTGGGTTTTTTTCTTTTCTCAGGGATGGGAATACTGAGGGCACCACGCAGATAACTACCTGTAAGAGATTGCTTGTTAGCCTGAATCTCTCGCAGACTACCCTCTGCAACCACATAGCCGCCTTTTACACCTGCACCAGGCCCCATATCTATAATGTGATCTGCCCTCCTTATCGTCTCTTCGTCGTGCTCAACGACGATTACAGTATTACCCATTTCTCTAAGGTTGCAGAGGCTGTCTAAGAGTTTTCCGCAGTCTCTATGATGCAGCCCTATACTCGGCTCATCGAGGATGTATAACACACCTGTGAGGGATGAGCCTATCTGAGTCGCCAACCTTATCCTCTGACCCTCGCCTCCTGACAGGCTGAAGGCCGGCCTGTCGAGGCTGAGGTATCCAAGGCCCACTTTATTTAAAAATAATAACCTCTCTTTAATCTCTTTCAGAATTCTCCGGGCAACAAGTGCTTCTCTTTCTTTAAGTCTGAGCCCTTCACAGAAGGCAATAGCCTCTTTTATAGAAAGCCTTGAGAATTCTCCGATGTTTAATTTATTAATCCTTATGCTGAGTGCCTCTTTCCTCAGTCTCAGGCCACCGCAGGCAGGACACGGTCTCAGTATGGGAAATTCTTCTTCCTCTTCGCTTATCCCGTCAAATCCCAATCCATTACATTTAGGACATGCCCCATACTGACTATTAAAGGAAAAAAATCTCGGATTGATTTCAGGGTAACTTACACCGCATCCCGGACATGCAAGCCTGCGGCTGAAAAGAATATCTCTTTTTTCATCAACAATGTTGACTATGACAAGTTCAGAATGCTTCAATGCAAGTTCAATCGCATCTGATACACGTCTGTCAATACCTGGCTTTATAATCAACCTGTCAATAACTATCTCAATATTGTGCCTTTTACGCTTCTCTAAATGTATCTCTCCTGTCAGGTCAACAATCTCACCATCGATTCTTGCCCTGACAAAGCCCTTCTTCCTCGCTTCTGTCAGCTCTTTTTTGTATTCTCCTTTTCTCCCAATGACAATGGGAGAGAGTATCTGTATGCGGCTGCCTGAAGACAGCGCCATTACTGTTTCTATGATTTGCTGTATCCCCTGTGCTGCAATGGAGCTACCACAGTTATAACACTGAGGGATCCCTATCCTCGTATATAAAACCCTGAGGTAGTCGTAAATTTCTGTAATAGTGCCGAGGGTTGATCTCGGATTCTTTGTGGTTGTTTTCTGTTCAATGGCAATGGATGGTGACAGGCCTTCTATGGAATCCACGTCTGGCTTCTGCAACTGCTCAAGAAACTGCCTTGCATAGGCAGAAAGGCTCTCAACATATCGCCTCTGCCCTTCAGCATAGATTGTGTCAAATGCAAGGGAAGACTTGCCCGAGCCAGAGGGTCCTGTGATAACTATAAGCCTGTTCCTCGGTATTTTTATGTCTATATTTTTTAGATTATGAACCCTTGCACCTTTTACTGATATATAATCTATCATCTATTTATTCCTCGTAAAAAGTTAAGAGTTTAGAGTTATGAGTTAAGAGTTTAAAAATCACATAACTTTTCACTTTCAACTTTTCACTTTTAACTTTCAACCCCATAACGGCCTGTGTAATTTATTAGTATTAATCCTTGCAGTTTTACCTCTATTCTGGGGTCAGAGAGTGAGACATTTATAACTATAACCCAAAATTATAAACAGTTGTCAAATAAATTCCCCGCAAAAAAATTCTTTTTCCCCTTGACAATTCAGGTCGAAAAATTATTAAATTTCAGATACTTTTCTTCGGAGGTAATAACCATGAGTAAAACAGACTATTTTTTCACTTCTGAATCTGTTACAGAAGGGCATCCAGATAAAATTGCTGACCAGATTTCAGACGCTATCCTTGATTCTATCATTGCCAAAGACCCGATGGCAAGGGTTGCATGTGAAACCTTAGTTACAACCGGCCTTGCATTTGTAGCAGGTGAGATTACTACAAGCTGTTACGTCCACATACCTGATATAGTCAGGGAAACCATAAGAGATATAGGCTATACAAGAGCCAAATATGGTTTTGATTATGAGACCTGCGCTGTAATCACTTCAATTCATGAACAGTCCTCTGACATTGCTATGGGAGTGGATGTCGGAGGTGCTGGCGACCAGGGCCTCATGTTCGGTTTTGCATGTAACGAAACACCTGAGTTAATGCCTCTGACCATAAGTCTTGCACATAAATTAGCAATGCGGCTATCAGAGGTCAGGAAAAAAGATGTTTTAGGTTATCTCAGGCCAGATGGCAAGACACAGGTAACAGTAGAATATATAGACAGCAAGCCTCATAGGATTGACACCATAGTTATTTCCACACAGCACAGCCCTGACATAACCCTGAAGGAAATGAAAGAAGACATTATAGAGAAGGTCATAAAGCCTGTAATCCCAAAAGAGCTTCTTGATGAAGAAAATATTACCTACCACATCAATCCTACAGGGAGATTTGTTATAGGGGGCCCGCAAGGTGACACAGGCCTTACAGGCAGAAAGATAATTGTAGACAGTTATGGCGGGGTCGGCAGCCATGGCGGTGGATGCTTCTCAGGAAAAGACCCAACAAAAGTTGACAGGTCGGCTTCGTATATGGCAAGGTATGTGGCAAAAAATATTGTGGCCGCAGGGATTGCAGACAGGGCAGAGGTTCAGCTTGCTTATGCAATCGGGGTCCCTGAGCCTGTCTCTATTCTTGTTGATACATTCAGGACAGGCAAGATACCTGATAAAAAAATAGTGGAACTCGTCAGGAAGAACTTTAACCTTACACCCCATGGGATCATCAAAACCCTTGATCTAAGAAGACCGATTTACAAGAAGACCGCTGCATATGGCCACTTTGGCAGAAATGACCCTGAATTCTCATGGGAGAAGACCGATATAGCAGAAACGCTTAAAAAGGGAGCAGGCCTGTAAATAGGAGGAGATACCGGATGAGTAAGCATGATATAAAGGACATTGGTTTAGCAAATAAGGGCCAGCTCAGGATTGAGTGGGCTGCAATGAATATGCCGGTCTTAAAAACAATAAAGGAAAGATTTAATAAGGAGAAACCTCTCAAGGGACTTAAAATTTCAGCATGCCTCCATGTAACAACCGAGACTGCAGTGCTGATGGAAACCCTTAAATCTGGCGGTGCGGATGTTGCCCTTTGTGCCTCAAACCCCCTTAGCACACAGGATGATGTAGCTGCATCTCTCGTTAAAAACCTCAAAATCCCTGTTTTTTCCATCAGGGGAGAAGACAACAAGACATATTACAGGCATATAAAATCTTCTCTCGAGCTCAGGCCACAGATAACAATGGACGATGGCGCAGACCTTGTAAGTACAATACACACGACAGAAAAGAAACTCCTTAAAAACATAATCGGAGGGACCGAGGAGACAACAACAGGTGTCATAAGGCTCAGGGCCATGGCTGATAAGGGTGTTTTAGGTTATCCGATAATTGCAATAAATGACGCCTATACTAAATACCTCTTCGATAACCGGTATGGGACAGGCCAGAGCACTATTGACGGTATCCTCAGGGCTACCAACAGACTGCTCGCAGGCTCTGTGTTTGTGGTTGTAGGTTATGGCTGGTGCGGCAAGGGTGTGGCAATGAGGGCCAAAGGGATGGGCGCCAATGTTATAGTAGCAGAAGTAAACCCCCTCAGGGCATTAGAGGCAACAATGGATGGGTTTAAAATAATGCCAATCAGTGATGCTGCCAGGGTCGGCGATTTCTTTGTGACAGTTACAGGAGATATCAATGTAATTGCAAAGAGCCACTTTGCTCTAATGAAAGATGGGGCAATCATCTGCAATTCAGGCCATTTTAATGTTGAGGTGGCCCTCGATGACCTTAACAGAATGGCAAAGAAAAAAAGAAAGGTAAAAGACTTTGTTGAAGAATATACCCTTCGAAACGGCAAGAGGCTCTATGTCCTCGGCGAGGGGAGGCTTATAAACCTTGCAGCCGCCGAGGGCCACCCATCGTCTGTTATGGATATGAGTTTTGCAAATCAGGCCCTATCAGTGGAATATCTTGCTAAGGAGGGCAGGTCACTTAAAAAAGCTGTATACAGGGTCCCAGAAAAAATAGACAGGGTAGTCGCATCAATGAAGCTTTCTTCAATGGGCATAAAAATAGACAGGCTCACTCCAGAACAGAAGAAATACTTAAAGAGCTGGGAGCTTGGCACATAATTAATGCGACCTCGTAGCCTGGTATTGCTGGAAGGTTACAACCCTGTTTCTGCCCATCTTCTTTGCCATGTACAGGGCATCATCTGCAGCTTTTATTAAACCTTCTCTGTCCATTGCATCATCTGGAAAGGTTGATACGCCGACGCTGACAGTTAGATGTACTTCTTTACTCTCAAGGTTGAAGGTGTGCCGGGCTGTT
>JACROP010000067.1 GCA_016214385.1 Nitrospirota bacterium | reverse complement strand
TTTTGTTTTTTTCACGACCATCTCTTTTATATCCTCAGGTTAACAGGTTAACAGGAATCTCAATGATAAATGTCGTCCCTTTATCAACTTCGCTTTCTACAAGTATACCGCCCCCTAATTTTTTCATAATCCCGTACGACACAAAGAGCCCGAGACCCGTTCCCTTCTCCCTTCCCTTTGTTGTAAAGAAGGGTTCGAAGATATGTTTCAGCTTGTCCTTTGGCATTCCTGGACCGTTGTCCCTGATGGAAACCTGAACAGTATTTTCGTCCTTTATTCCTGTTGAAACCACTATCAAGCCGCCTTCTTCAACTGCATCAATAGCGTTTTTCATGATGTTCAGAAAGACCTGCTCAATCTGTCCCTTGTCGCTATTGATTTTGGGCAGTCCATCCATAAGGTTCATTTCAATTCGGATGCTTTTAAGCAAAATCTCTTTTTCGAGAAAACCTTTCACATCTTTAATGCTCTCGTTCAAATCCATCGGCCCGATGGTCACATCCATTTTGCGGGCAAATCCGAGGAGACGATGGGTAATGGCACGACAGCGGTTTACACTGCCGATAATTCCGTCTATCAGGTTCGAGAACTTTTCCTTGTTCTGGAAATCCCCGGACATCTGCAGGATGTCCTGCATCAGCCCTGCCTTTTCATTGACTATGGCAAGGGGATTATTGATTTCATGTGCAACACCTGCTGCGATCCTGCCCAAAGAAGCTAATTTTTCTGCTTCCACAAGCTGCTCCTGTTTTTCGTGCAGTCTTTTGATTGCGAGTTCAAGCGATTTCATCGTATCCTGAAGCCTCTCTTCCATCTGGTTAAAGGACGCTCCGAGTGATGCAATCTCATCCCTGCCCTTAATCTCAATTCGCTCAGAGAAATCACCACCTGCAACCTTCTTTGTTATCTCTTCAAGACTTTTTATTGGACGGGCAATGCTCATGCCTAACTTTATGTTTATGATAGTTCCCAATACTATAATTGTCAGCAGTGCATATAAAAGTAACCTTATAGACCTTTTACTCACAGCATCTATATTTGCCCTCTCCTTCTTTGACAGGCTTTCTGTAAAGGACTGTATCTCCCTCGCCTTTAATCTCATCCTGTCAATAACATCTTTTTCACCTTCCACCATCCTATCAAAGAGACGCTCGTATTCTGTTATCGTCTTTTTCATCATGTCATAGTTATTTATCCCTATCTCTTTGATAATTTCAGTTTTAATATTGTCAATGTTTCTTTTTAATACGCCGAGATATTGCTTGAGTTCATGCAGGCTGTCTTTATCCCTATAAAGCATGAAATTTTTTTCATATCTCCTCACCTCAAGGAATGTATTTGTTATGTCATCCGCTGTTTCTACAAGGGATAATTTCGTAGTAATTGTCTGCAGTTCTTTGTATGTTAAAAAGCCAAGGATTGAAGCGAGGAATATATAAAGGCCGAAACCGAGAAAGAGTTTGTCTCTAATTTTCATGTCAGACTTCTAAGACTTTTAGCGATGCATGTTTTGCTATCATATTAAAATGCCTGTCAGAATGCATGAGTGTGCATTTATAATACATTGCAGTTGCCGATATTATCACATCAGCCATCGGCACATTAACGCCACCTTTTCTAAGCTTATAAGCGGTCTTCCACGCTGTTTCCCATACATTGCGGTCTATTATAAGTTGAGGGAGTGCAAGGAAATCATCATATAGCATATTATATTCCCTGTCGGATTTTGCACCCCTTAAAATCTCCATAATTATTATCTCAGATGTATAAATCCTGTCTTCTAAAGCCAGAGAACTGATTTGATTCCTCAAAGACGGAACCAGTCCCCGAAGGTATTTAATCCACACAGTTGTATCAACCATGAATCTCTCAGAATTCATCTTCCCTGAACCTTTCAACATCCTTAAGGGTTATATCCACAGGCGAGCTTCCAAACAGGCTTAAAAGATGTTCTATTCTTTTTCTTCTTATAAGTTCTCTCAGTGACAAGTTTATAAGTTCCTTTTTGGTCTTTACCGAGGTAAGTTTTTTTGCCTCCTCAAAAAGCCTATCGTCTATCTCTATGGTGGCTCTCATAAAACACCTCCTTATGCATATAATAAAATAATTTTTTATGCCTGTCAAATACACACAAAAAAGGCAAAAAAGGCAGCTTTTCGCTGCCTCTTGTCTGGTTCTCAATTATATCTTCAACACATAATACCTCAGCCAGACATACACGGTCGAAATAACAACAGTCATTATCATAAATGGCATGCCGTACAGCATAAACTTGCCAAATGATATCCTTTTGCCGAGTTTCTCAGACATGCCAACTACTATGACATTTGCAGATGCGCCGATTGCAGTGCCGTTTCCGCCGAGACATGCCCCAAGAGCCAATGACCACCAGATAGGCATCAGGTCGGGATGATGTAAAAGCTGAATGCCTGAAACATTTGGCCAGAGCTGTTTTGCCATATCGATAATCAGCGGGTTCATTGTCGCAACATAGGGAATGTTGTCAATGAACGCTGAGGCAAAAGCCGAAAACCACATTACGACCATGCTCGTTGCAAATAGGTTCCCCTGAGTTATATTAAGAACCTGAATGGACATCCATTTTATAAGGCCGACCTTTACAACACCGCCGATGATGATAAAAAGACCCATGAAAAAGAATAACGTAGGCCACTCCACCTCTGCTAAGATATGGTGCGGCTCATGGGTTTTGGAAAGCAGGAGCAGAAGACCTGCCCCGAAAAGGGCTATTGTGGCAGGCTGGAAATGGAGCACGCCGTGAAACACAAAACCTGTCAATACCAAACCGAGTACTACGAGAGATTTTTTAAGGAGCACGGTGTCTTTTATCGCCTCGTTTTCATTCATCTGCATTATCCTCTGTTTGAGTTCTTCCTTTGTCTTGAGTTTCTTACCCCATATAAGTTTTATGGCAAAGACATAGAAGATCATAGTTATTATTATTACTGGTGTAAGATGGTATATAAAGTCCATGAAATTTAACTGTGCCTTTGATGCAATCATTATATTTGGCGGGTCACCTATGAGTGTAGCTGTACCGCCGATGTTTGATGCCAGAGCGCATGAGATAAGATAAGGCAAAGGGTCTACCTCAAGGGCATCTGCAATAAGGATTGTAACT
>JACROP010000066.1:700-6623 GCA_016214385.1 Nitrospirota bacterium | reverse complement strand
CGACCAACGGGAGCGAAGCATATATGCGCTGTTAGGCATAGTTGCGTGCGACATATTTAAATAATTCACTTACACTATCTGGTAAATGATCTATCCCTTTAAACTCATTTGCTACTATAGATTTAATTTTTTCTTTAATATCATTTCTAACATATGTTATTGTCATTTGCCATTTTCCACCAATACTACGACAATCATCTTCAATCAAGATATTAGGAACTAATTCTTCAGCAATATCCTTATATTTTTCTTTTGATCCGCGATAATAAAGGTTATTACCTGGAAAATGATTTTTCTCAAGAATATCTTTAATTTCATTCACTCCTTTCATTGATTTTCTTGAAGTTAAATACGCAACATTCCAACCTTCATTTTGCCAGTTTTTTATTTTGTTAATACAATTGCCTATTGGGATATACTTTTTATGATTAAAAAAGTTCCAAATACTTTTTGGACCAATAATTGTACCTTCCGTGAAAATAAGAATTAAACCATTTAATTGATTATTTTCGATATTATTTTCATATATTGGGATATACATAACTTCCTCACTCATTTAAGCACGCAATTACGCCTAACTTGTTCATATCCGAAGTATTTCGGATATCCCGACTCTGGTCTACGACTCGTAGAGCTGAAAAGCCAGAACACCCTGTCTTTGATAATTTTTGTCACGCATCACCCGCCTTTTTAGATTCCTGAACCTGTCAGAGTTTGCCTCTGAATTTATACAAGAGAACAGATTTAAACTATCTAACGGATTCAATTTTACCACCGCATTCACTCTTAATCCAGCAGAATATATGAGCTGAAAAATAGAGATAGCAATTCCCCATATTCCCCCTATCCTCTCCCGCGAGGGGAGGGGATTTCTGATGGATAATCCTTCTCTACACCTATTTTCAGCTATTAGCATTCGGATTGCTTATGCTTTATAGATATTTTGGATTGGGCAGAAGGAAATGAGCTGCCTGTTCAAACCGCTCTTGACTATTAAACATTTGCAGGTTATATTTTCAACGTGTCCAGAAAATACACTCCGCTATCTTTAAAGGGCTTAAAGACTTATTCACTGAAGGGCAGAAAGAGTAAGGTTAAATTCAATGACCTCGGAAGTCCTTTCTCAAAAGGCAGTTTCAGGGATTTTTTAAACAGCCTTCCAAAGACACTCGCTGCAAAAAATCTCAATGAGATAGTGGATTCAATTATAAAAGCCCGAAGGGGTGATAGACCTGTAATACTTGGTATGGGCGCACATCCTATAAAGGTGGGGCTCTCTCCGGTAATAATCCACCTTATGGAAAAAGGTATCATTACTGCTATTGCAATGAACGGCGCATGCATTGTTCATGATTTTGAATTGAGTTTTATTGGATATACTTCGGAGGACGTTGACAGAGAAATATGTACAGGCACATTTGGCATGGCTGAAGAAACAGGCAGAGAATTAAATCAGGCAATTAAAAAAGGTGTTTCAGCAGGCCATGGGATTGGCAGGGCTGTTGGAGGGTACATCTCAAAGGGAAGGTTTCCTTACAGTAAATACAGTATCTTAGCCGCAGCCTATAAAATTAATATGCCGGCCACTGTGCATGTTGCCCTCGGCACGGATATAATCCACATGCACCCCGAGGCAGATGGGGCAGCTACTGGAGAGGGGAGCATGCGGGATTTCAGGCTTTTTGCCTCTGTAATATCAGACCTTGAGGGAGGTGTTTACATAAACCTTGGCTCTGCTGTTATCCTGCCAGAGGTTTTTTTAAAGGCCCTGAGCGTGGTAAGAAATTTAGGGCATACAGTTAAGGACTTCACCACCGTGAATATGGATTTCATCCAGCACTACAGGCCACGCGAGAATGTCCTGAGGAGGCCTACACTCAAGGCCGGCCGCTCCTACGCTATAACAGGTCACCATGAGATAATGTTTCCACTGCTGGCAGCAGCGGTGCTGGAGAGAATAGGGCATGAACGAGGTAAACCAGATTAAACCTAAATTGGACGATATTTATCCCCCTCCCTTGACGGGAGGGGATAGAGGGGAGGGTGAAGATAGTTTCATCATCCCTTGTGCTGACTCACCTGCAGGAATATTTTATTTACCTTAATGAGACCTGTTGTAGATGAAGATAAATGTATTGGGTGCGGCAACTGCGAAGAAGTATGCCCTGCTGTTTTTCATCTCAATGAAGTTGAAGGTAAGGCAGAAGTCATAGACCCTGATGCCTGTGATTTTGCAGACTGCTGCGAGGCTGCGGCTGAGAACTGCCCTGTTGAGGCAATAACCTTAGAAGAGTAACTTTGTAAGCAGATTGATCTCGGGGAGCTTTAACGAGCTATGGACAACACCATTATTCACAGGATTATCCCCATCCTCAGAAGATTAATTAAAAAGTGGCAACCCCCATGGGTTGAAGAGGTAGCTTCAAAAACCGGCGACCCTTTTAAAGTCCTCATCTCATGCCTGCTCAGTCTCAGGACCCAGGACAGGACAACAGGCATGGCTAATAAGAGACTGTTTTCCATTGCCTCAAGCACTGAAGAGATGAAGGATATTCCACTTGAAGCTATCGAAAAGGCCATATACCCTGTTGGCTTTTACAGGATAAAGGCTAAAAGGATTAAAGAGCTAAGCAGAGAACTTGTAGAAAAATATTCCTCTAAGGTGCCTGATGCAATGGACGGCCTCTTAAAATTAAAAGGGGTAGGCAGAAAAACTGCCAACCTCGTTTTGACCCTTGGATATGGAAAATATGGCATCTGTGTTGACACCCATGTTCACAGAATCACAAATCGCTGGGGCTATGTTAAGACAAAACGTCCGGAGGAGACAGAGTTTGCACTTAGAGAAAAACTTCCAAAAAAATACTGGAAAGAGATAAACGGGCTTCTGGTTGTATTCGGACAGAATGTCTGTAAGCCCTTATCCCCTCTTTGTAGCACCTGCCCTATCAGGGTCTACTGTAAAAGAGTCGGGGTAAAGCGATATAGATAGCTGAGCCCTTCGCTTTCTGTCATTCCGACCCCTTCACTTGTCATTCTGAGCGAAGCGAGGAATCTCGCTGTTACAAACAAATCAATGGGTTAGAAACTCTATCGACGGATTTGGGAGAAAGGGGTGAAATTGACAGTCTTAGCTCGTGAGGGCTATAATTTAGGGTGATTTCCTTTACTAAAAAAATTACACTTTTATTCCTGCTGCTTATCTTTGCCCTCTCAACCGGAATAGCTGTTGGCGGCTACTTTGCCCTCACCCGAGATATACCAAAGGTCGAAGAGCTTAAGGGCTACAGGCCAACAAAAGGGACGGCGGTTTATGCTGATGACGATACCCTGATAGGAGAGTTTAAAATAGAGAAAGGCGTGTTTGTACCATTAAAACAAATTCCAGAAAGTCTCATAAAGGCTGTTGTTGCTGTTGAGGACTCAAGGTTCTGGACACATAAGGGCTTAGACTACATTGCCATTGCAAGGGCACTTTTAAAAGATGCCCTCGCTGGAGGAATAAAGGAAGGTGGAAGCACAATAACACAGCAGCTTGCAAAGGTCATTTTTCTTACCCCTGAGAGGACTATTCAGAGAAAACTGAAAGAAGCGACTCTTGCCTTCAGGATTGAGAAGCACCTCAGCAAAAAAGAAATCCTCGAAGTGTATCTTAATAAGGTGTACTTTGGCCATGGCGCCTATGGGGTAGAGATGGCAGCAATGACATATTTTGGAAAATCAGTTAAAAACATTACCCTGCCTGAGGCAGCGCTCTTAGCGGGGCTTATCAAGGCCCCCAATACCTATTCTCCCTATAATAATCTTGAAAAGGCCAAGATGAGGCAGCACACAGCCCTCCAGAGGATGCAGGAGGAAGGTTACATAAGCAAGGCTGATATGGACAAGGCTTACAAACAGCCCCTTCAGCTCTCAAGCCTCAAACGTGGTCATGATGCACCCAATTATTTTCTTGAGTATGTAAGAAAGTATCTCGAGGACAAATACGGCGCTGAAACTGTGTATAAAGGAGGACTAAAGGTCTATACAACTTTGAATAAAGATATGCAGCTTTTTGCCATAAAGGCACTGCAGGATGGCCTCAGGGAGATAGATAAGAGGCAGGGTTTTAGGGGCCCTGTTGGCCATAAGGATATAGACCCCAAAAAAGAACTTAAAGAAAAAGAGCCTTTTCCAAAAGTAATCATGAACCCTGGAGACCTTTTAACAGGTACTGTGCTGAAAGTATCTCCATCAGAGGCAGTAATCAAGGCAAGGGGCATCACAGGAAAACTCCTCCTTTCAGATGCAATATGGGCATCAAGACTTATAAACTCTGAGGGCAGGGTTCTTAAAGAATTTAAAAACTTAAAACTTACAAACATATTAAAGGCAGGAGATATAATAAAAGTAAGGATAAAAGCCCTTAAAGGCAAAGAGGCCTTGTTTTTACTTGAGCAGGATCCCCTTGTTGAAGGGGCCATTGTTGCAATTGAGCCATCAACAGGCTCTATAAGGGCCATGGTTGGAGGGTATGATTTTTCAAAGAGCGAGTTTAACAGGGCTACACTTGCAAAGAGACAGCCAGGCTCGGCCTTTAAACCCATAATCTATGCAACGGCCATGGACAATGGTTTTACCCCGGCAAGTGTTATTGTAGATGAGCCTGTAAGTTATCCACGGCCTCTTTTGGGTGAGTGGACACCTGAAAATTACGATCATAAATACCTGGGGCCGACAAGGCTGAGAGAGGCCCTTACATACTCACGGAATATAGTAACTGTAAGGCTCCTTGAAAATTTAGGTGTAAAAAAGGTCATAGATTTTTCCGGGTACTTAGGCATCGAAGGGCCATTTCCTCACGACCTCAGCCTTGCCCTGGGAACCCTGAGCGTAAGCCCCCTTGAGCTTGTATCTGCTTTTTCTGTATTTGCTAATGAGGGGGTTAGAATGAAAACCATTGCTGTTAAATACATTGTTGATGAAAGAGGAGATATCCTTGAGAGCAATGAGCCAGAAGGCAATAGTGCTATAAGTCCACAGACAGCCTTTCTTGTTACATCCATGATGGAAGACGTGGTTAAGCGTGGAACTGGCTGGCGTGCTAAGAGTCTCAACAGGCCGGTGGCTGGAAAGACAGGCACAACCAATGAATATAAAGATGCGTGGTTTGTAGGCTTTACCCCTGATTTAGCAGCATGTGTATGGGTAGGATTCGATGACCTGAGACCGCTGGGCACCAAGGAAACAGGCGCTAAGGCAGCCTCCCCAATATGGGTAAATTTTATGAAGGAAGCCATTAATAACGATGAGCCGCATCCTTTTCCAATACCCGAGGGTATTACGACTGCTGAAATAGACCCCAATACAGGACTTCTTGCTACTCCTGAGACAGGAGCAATGATTGAATTCTTTAAGGTGGGCACAGCCCCTCAGGGATATGCAGAACCGACTAAAATAGACAGGAGATGGGAAGAGTTAAAAAATCTTGATATTGACTGAGAGCCTGACTTGAAGTAAGATGTGGGCAGGAAGAAGAGAGGAGGTTTGCAATGAGAGCTATTGCGGTTGTCTTATTTTTATTACTTTCTTTATCAGTCTGTTTTGCTGCAGAGGAGAATCTGCAGAAAGCATATTCTCTTTACGCCAAAGGGGATATGAAAGAGGCCATAAATATCCTCGAGGAATACGTAAAGCAAAATCCCGATCCAAATGCCCTTTACTTCCTGGGTTACGCCTACTACAAGATCAAAAAAATGGATATGGCCATGAAGTACTTCAACGAGGTATATCTCCTTGACCCTGACTTCAGCCCGGCAGTTGTAAAAAAAGAACTTGAGCCAGAAAAACAGCAATAAAATGAGAGCTGTCCTGAATTCATAGAAGAGATCGAGGGATAAGATTTATACACCGCCCTTGGCAGAACTCAGGAGGGACGTTATTT
>JACROP010000066.1:0-657 GCA_016214385.1 Nitrospirota bacterium | reverse complement strand
TATTTCTCAGTATTTTTTATAAGAAAGCTGGGCAACAGAGCCCGCCCGCCTTTCGCCGCCGGTTTACCATAGCCCCCGTCCCCTGAAACGAGTTCAGGGTTGCAATCCTGGCCAGAGCTTTTCTTCAAACCCGAGATTTCCGCCATTAGACTTTGTCTTATCTGCTTTCTTTTTTTTCACTATTGCCTATTCCCTTCATGTCCCCATCATGGACACATCCAACAGAACATATCCAAAAAACCACAAAATTTGGACACATTCCTCATGTCGACAACTTCGACATGTCTTTAACACATGTCGATATTTTATTAAAATTTCGACACGTTCTTTTATCATGTCGACAACATCGACATATCACGTTGAGAGCAGTTTAAAGAGCTTAACATTCAGATACAGGTTCTCCTTGCCCACCCTGTGGCTCTTAAGAACTCCAATCTTTTCCAGTTCCTTCAGATACTCGGCAGCCGTCTGCCTCTCGGCAATGCCTGCATCCACAAGGAACTGAACCTTTGTGTAGGGCTGATGGAAAAGCAGTTCTATCAGATCCTTGGAATAGACCCTGGACGGTAAACGGTTTTTAGCGACTGCAAGCGTCTCTTCGATAAGCTCCCGTATGGAGATAATCTTTTTCCGTGTATGAATAGAAGTTTGCTCTAT
>JACROP010000065.1 GCA_016214385.1 Nitrospirota bacterium | reverse complement strand
TTCACCGTGACATCATACTCGCCTGCCTTTTTCTTTACCTCATAATCCTTTGCATAAGCGATGCCTCCAATTAAAAGCAGGACTAAAGTAAATACAACCAACCTTTTCATAACTTACCTCCTTTTTCCTTTATAATCTTGGGATACAATAGCAGGAGACTATGAATATAATTTAAAGTTTTTGTGAAGAAATTATGAATGCTGTGATAGTGTAAACCTGCCAGGACGAGGCTATTTTAGGAACAAAGGTTGAAGAGTGCCATCGGTCATGTTCTGGAAATTTAAGTAGAAGGAAGCAGTTAGAATTATGGAATAGGTGAAAATGTCTTTGCAAACCTTTCAATATAGCGTCTTATATCCTCTGGCATCGAATCTTTAACCGTTGTCATTTGATGTGCTATACACGAATGTTCCATCAGAAGCCTCATCGTTGCCAGCATATAATCACGCTTAAAAGAACTCATTTTGTTGAGTTTTAAAAATTTATCCATGTAAAACAGTCGGGTTGCCCTATTAAGTTCATCCTTTAACTCGTTAATGGTCATACTTGCTGGTTTGACGATAGGTTCTATCAGATTATATTTGCTGTAATCTTTTATCTCAATGTATGGCTCAAGCTCCCTATATATCTCTGCATATGGCCATGGAGTAATAGCAAGAAAGAATGCCATGTCCGGGTTGTAATATTTTGCAAGCTCAACGGTGGTATTGATCGATTTTTTAGTATCTTCTGGCATTCCGAGAACAAACGATGTCTCAGAGATGATATCTTCCTTATTTATAAGGCTTATTGCTAACCTTGATTCTTCAACTTTTATGTCTTTTTTAAACCTATTGAGAGTTTCCTGGCTGGTAGATTCAACCCCTACATATATATGGGCGATACCTGCCTCCTTATATTTCCACAGGATATCCTGATCCCTTATGATATCCTCAACCCGTGTCTCCATGAGAAGCTCTACATCCATTCGTCGCTTCACAAGAAGGTCAAGTATCTTCTCCCATCTTATCCTATCAAAGGTTGGAGTCTCATCAGGCATCATAACCACATTAACACCGTATGTTTCATGAAGATATTCAATCTCTGAAACAAAATTCTCAGGAGACCTTGACCTCCATTTGCGGCTCCAGAAAAGCTGCTGAGAACAGAAGCTACATTGCTGGTTACATCCCCTTGAAGAACTGACAATTGCAAGAATGGAATTCTCTTTTGGTCTATAGGAATAAATTTCCCAGTCGACCAAATCCCATGCCGGGCGGAGGGCGTCAAGGTTCACTATGTATTCCCTCGAAGGGGTAGCAACAGCCCTGTCTTCAGCCAATAATGCAATACCCTTTACCTTTAATGCATCTCCACCAGAAAAATGACAATCAAGGAGTTCGGGAAGGGTCAACTCGCCCTCACCTCTTACGATGTAATCCACATTATTGTGATGCTTCTTGAGGATTTCTTCCCAGCAGAATGTAGGATGAACATTTCCAATGATAGTAACTATTGCAGGATTAATCTCCTTTGACAACCTGCATATCTCAAGGCAATCATTTATCGAGGCTGTGATTGCCGTTGTGGCAACCACATCAGGTTTATGGGTCTCTATTCTTTTAGTGATTTCCGTGTAATCATGAAAATAAGACATGGCATCATATAGATAAACATCATATCCGGCCTCTCTCAAAGAACTGGCTATATAAACAAATCCCAGATTGAGCCATGTCCCTGCTGACTCAACCACACCAGAGTGGTATGGGGGTGTTATTAACATTACCTTTTTCATTACTGCTCTTTACCTTTGGCCTTCTTGAGTCTCTGACTTTATATTTATTTCTGTAATTATCCAGTTGTTATTCTTATTATCTTTATTTTTCTGTAAAACATACTCCATCTCGTAGAGAAGATGAGACGGTGGAAGCACAATCTGATTGTTTTTTATACTTCTATAATCATATACCCATTTCTCTAAGGTCAAAACCTTTGCTGTTTGCCTTGAAATATCCACACTTTTATATTTAATATCCTTTAACTCTGCCTCCATGTATACGCCAGAATCGCTCCACGCAGCTATCCAGAAATAGAGTCTTCTTACAACGTCCTCTGAAGCTATATCTCTTAATAGCTCCAGATCGCCTGTCTTTGCAGCATCAATAAGCTTTCTATTATAACTCATAACTACATCTTTTATTATCGCAGTCTCTTTTGCCTTCTCTAATTGAGTGCAATTAGAGAAGATGATTAAAAATGTTATAAGAAGAGTTTTAATCAATCTTTTCATCTATCAACTCCTTCAATATTCTTCATCCACCTTTAATCATGTCAACTAAAAATAGGCCGTATGCAAAGACCGTATAGTAAAGGGTATGAAATAAATACTCATTATTGACACTATAAAACAGAGCACGAGCACCCATGCTGCTTTTCTGCCCCTCCATTTAAGGAATCGTCTTGAATGCAGATAAAGTCCGTATAAAAGCCATGTTATAAGTGACCATGTCTCTACAGGGTCCCATCCCCAGTATCTTCCCCATGCCTGATCTGCCCATATTGCACCTGCTACAATGGTGATACTCCAGAATATAAAACCAAAACCAACAAACTTGTAGCTGTATGCATCAAGGACCTCTAACGATGGGAACCTCCCGAAGAACTCTGTATCACCCTTCTTCTCTTTCAAGATATATAACACTGATGCGCCGAGTGCGATTATCAACGCCCCTACTGCCATGTGATTGAATGTCACATGAATGACAAGCCATATTCCTTTCAGAGATGGGGGCAGTCCTTTTATTCCTGGGTTCATAAATAACCCGATGGTCATCATCAGAAAGCTAAGAGGTACAACAGCAACGCCTGCTGGCCTCAGTTTCGTATATCTCCAGGTAACGACCAGAAACATTAGAATAACCACCCATGCATTGGAGGAAAGTATTTCGTATTTCATAAGATATGGGCCATGACCCGCAACCCTCCATCTCACACCAAGGGCTATAGAGTGAAACAATATCCCAATCAGTGTAAGCACCATTGCAGGCTTAATACCCCTTCTCTTCTGGAAAGAGACACTATAAGCAAAGAAGATGGTTGCAAATATGTAACATCCTACGGCTATCCAGTGCAGGATAACTTCGTATTTCAATATTGATAGATTATCCATCCATCTTTACTCCTAACTCAGTTCTTATGTTATTTACCTCTTCTTCAAATATTGCATGGTATCTCTTTGTTATACCGTTTATAGATATTATTGAATCCCCATGTCTTGTCAATCGTATAGTTTTATAAGGAAAGAAATAAATTATAACCATTCCAGTAATAGTAATTATAAATCCTGGATATGTTAGGTTTTTCCCGATATCTGTAGCAAATATCAGGCCGCTCCAGTCTTTAATCGCTACAAATTGTAAGATGTCCTCTTTGATTCTAACAGTCTGTCCTGGTATCAAAAGTCCTTTAAAAACCACTGTACCTTTTTTAGCGACAGAAAGATAGAGGATCGGTTTTGACGGATAGAACGATGGCTTTGTAATATCAGGATAAAACTTCATATCAAATATATATTCCGTGGTCGGGAAAGCAGATCCGCCGATGGCTGGCTTTCCAAGGCTGTCAGGCCTGTCCAGGAGGAAATGTGTCATAACCTCTTTACTGTTGGCCTTTTTAAGTAAGAACTGCAAGGCATAGCCATAATCAGAGGACTGATAGACCTTGACACCATCGATATTAAAAGGACTGTTTATAGAGACGTTATGCTTTGTGCTTTTATTATTCCTGACGATAACAAGAGAGCTTTCGAGTGATTTTATATCCCCCGCATCCCAATAAGTATGGTGAAATCTGGAAAGATGGGTTTTAAAACCCGAGTCAAAT
>JACROP010000064.1 GCA_016214385.1 Nitrospirota bacterium | reverse complement strand
CTTGAGGCATGTAATAAACTGTAAGGAAAAGGCCCAGTCCTAACAAAATAAAAAAAACCCTTTTCCAGTCAATCTCGGATATATGGGGTATAATCCTTGCTTGTAAGGCTGCTTTTGTAACATCCTGTTCGTGCCTATCTTTCTCCGGCATGACCATCCTCCTTCAGCTAATCACATTGCTTTAGTATCGTATTGAGAATATTCACTAACCGTATCACCCCTACAACAACACCCCTTTCAATGACCGGCAAAGCATTAATGTCCTCTCTTAGCATCAAGAATATCGCCTTCAGGACAGGGTCATCGGCCTCTACAGTAATTATCTTAACAGGGCGGTCCAATATCTCACTGAGGGGTTTCTGCATCTTCTTTTTACAGTCCCTGAGAAAGGAATTCTGCCACAGAATTGCCAGTGAAGCATCATCGGGCGGACAGTAGCCTTCATATTTTTGGGGGCAGGTTGTTCTAAAAAATCCTGGCTCCACACTTTTGAGCAGATCCCGCAGTGATAAAAAAGCCACAAGGTGGAATCTCTCATCAAAAACGAGGATATGGCGGTATCCCCTGTCGGCGACACTTCTGAGTTCAACCAACGCCTCCTCAATGGTAGAGCTGTGGGGTATGTGCGGATATTCCTCAATTGGGGTCATAAAATCTCTAACCTTCATTTCACCTTCCATAAAATCCTCCTTTATTTCTACCTTATTCTTTCGAACTCTGTCTGAAACTTATACCTATCACTTCTGCCCTGAAGTTTTGTATAAGCGACCGGAGTGCCGTCTGAGGTGAGAAAAAGCCTGTGAATAACAAGGACAGGGACACCCTTTTTAATTTCAAGATTCTTCGCAAAGTCACTTTGAACCTCTGAAATCTCAATGGTCTGTATCATCTTGAATATCTTTTTTGTTCCTTTTTCCTGAAGAACCGAATATAGCGAACTATGGGTAATATCGAGCTTCTCGATATAGGGGAGCATCTGGTAAGGAATAAATGCCTCTTCTATGTATGCCGTCTTTCTGTCAACAATCCTTTTGCTCAGGATATAATATATCCTGTCATCTGTTTTCAGGTAAGACCTTATCTCAGAAGACGGCTCTTTTATACCTTTAGACAATATCTCTCTATTTAGTTTCACTTCCTTTCCAAACATCTCTTCTGTAAGCCTTGTCTTCATGGCAAGCCCTGAGTAAGGCGAGGTAGCAGTTACAAAAGTTCCCTTTCCCTGAATCTTTATAAGGTAACCTTCTGAAACAAGGTTATTTATTGCCTGCCGCACAGTGATTTTACTGATGTTGTATTGCTGACAGAGCTCGTCTTCTGTTGGTATTTGCTTCTCCGGTGCCCATTCGCCAGAACAGATTTTCTGCAAAAAAATCTTCATAAGCTGTAAATAAAGCTTTTCCTGTGTTAGTCTATCAATTAACATATTGTCATAATATTATAATGAATGCGAAAAAGCAATAAAAATTTGGCTCTTCTGCAGCAGCTAAGTTAGATTTGAATCAGAAATTAGATGACCAGAGATCCTCAGAAATTATAGAAAATTGATGTTGTCTTATTGCGTATAAAAGTGTTATAAGAAAACATGTGTTTACCTGTTACCCGAAAGATGCATTAAAGAAAACCACAGAGACACAGAGGCACTGAGGGATATAAAGAAAACCACAGAGACACAGAGGCACTGAGGGATAAAAAGTGAAGATATGTTTTAAAAATTCTCTGTGTCTCTGTGCCTCAGTGGTTATTCTTATCTCTGTAGTTTTATTAAAATTTATCTCTGTGTCCTCTGTGGTTAATTGCATTTTTCAAATTTATTGATATGTACTGCCTTGTTTTATTTCCAATAGATTCAGAGGCCTTTATATATGTAGTCCCTCAATATCTGGCGTCTCAGGTAAAAATAGGCGCAAGGGTCATTGTCCCATTTAAAAACAGTAAAAAGATAGGGGTTATAGTTGGATTTGAAAACGTTATAAAAAAACGTGAGGGAATTATTTTAAAAGAGATAGAGGCGGTTCTTGATGAGTCTCCCCTTTTATCAGAAAACCTCATAAAGCTTATCCATTGGGTCGGGAATTACTATATTTCTACCTCAGGTGTGGTTTTGAAAAATGCCCTTCCTGCAGGAGTTCTTGAAGGCAAAAAATATAGAAAGCCCCGGGTTACAGAGTACCCTGGCCTTGCTCCGCAAAGCTGGGCGGGCAGAGAACAGAGGCTTGAACTTACCACAGAACAAGAAAGTGCCCTGATGTCCATTACTAATGTTGATTCAGGCGTTTTCCTTTTGCATGGTGTTACCGGAAGCGGCAAGACTGAGGTTTATATGAGAGCTATCGAAGCCCTTCCAGAAGGTGCTGAGGCATTAGTGCTTGTACCTGAAATTGCCCTGACTTCGCAGATAGTTGACAGATTCAGGAGCCATTTCGGAGAAGCAGTTGCAGTACTCCATAGCGGTTTAGGGGTAGGGGAGAGGATAAAAGAGTGGTGGAGGATAAGAAAGGGCGAGGTAAGGGTTGCTATTGGAGTAAGGTCTGCGGTCTTTGCACCATTTATGAAACTGGGACTCATTGTCATAGATGAAGAACATGAAGCTACATACAAACAATCTGAGGGACTGAGATATAACGCAAGGGATGTTGCGCTTGTGAGGGCAAAAATTGAACCGTATCGACCAAAAATCATCCTGGGTTCTGCAACCCCATCAATGGAGGTTTGCTTTTCCACCAGGGGAGGGCCGTTCGGAAACTCGAAGCGAGTCTTCGCTGAGAGTCGCTACGACAGGGAAGGGAATATTTTCTATCTGGGACTCACGAAAAGGATTGACAGCAGGCCGATGCCTGAGGTCCAAGTCCTGGATATGAAGATAGAAGAGAAAGAGACTCCTTTTTTTTCAAAAAAAATTGTAGAAGCTTTAAAAGAAGCTCATATAAAAGGACACCAGGGCATTCTTATGCTTAACAGGAGAGGATATTCGCCTTTTATTATCTGCGGAGACTGCGGATACATATACAGATGCCCTCATTGCAGCATTACCCTTACGTACCATAAAGATAAAAGGGCTCTTAAATGTCATTACTGTGGATTGTCGCTTATCCCTGATGAAAAATGCCCCAAATGTGGAGGAATAAAATTCAGGTATATCGGCCTGGGTACTCAGAGAGTTGAAGAAGAATTGAGAGAGTTATTCCCTGAATTACATCTAAGACGTATGGACAGGGACACTACCAGAAGAAAGCTCTCCCACTACAGGATTATAAAAGAAATGGAGAATGGCGCTACAAATCTCCTTATCGGCACCCAGATGGTTGCCAGGGGCCACGACCTTCCTTCTGTTACGGTTGCAGGAATTGTCTTTGCAGATATGGCATTGAATATTCCTGATTTTCGTTCTGGTGAAAGGGCCTTTCAACTTTTTACCCAGCTTTGCGGAAGGGCAGGCCGGGGACTGTACCCGGGCAGGGTGTTTATACAGACATATGAGCCTGAACACTATGTATTTGAATACGTTAAAAATCATGATTATGCAGGTTTTTATAAAAAGGAGATAAATCTCAGGCGCGAGTTAGGATACCCCCCTTTTAACCGCCTGATAAGAATTATCCTTAGCAGCAGGGATAAAAAGGTATTTGATGAGATTATTGAAGATTTAAGATTTAAAATTAAGGATTTGAAAAACTCTAAACCTCAGGCTCCATTCAAACTCCCTGAAATCCTTGGCCCTGTTCCTGCGCCGATGGAAAGGCTTAAAGGTTACTGGCGCTGGCATCTTTTATTAAAAGGAAAAGATAGCAAGATTCTCAGATAAAAAGGAAAAGATAGCAAGATTCTCAGATATTGTGCCCATGAGATTATAAAAAAAGTAAAAGGCCGGAAGACTTTAAGAATTGATGTGGATGTAGATCCGGTTAACCTGCTTTGAAACCCTCTCAGCGGGTTCAAGTTTGTAACTCAGTTACGAGTCGCAACGACTTGAACCCGAATATTTTGTGACTCAACTGTAATTTCCTTACTGATGGCATAATGCGATTTATTTTATCAAACTTAAGGGTTCAATTTGCAAAATTGAACCCACGATGAGATTCGGGTTGTAGTGCAACAGGGGCTTTTGATAAGATTACATACTAAGATTAAAAGACTGAAGGAGGACCAATGGAAAAAATTATCCTGAAAACCGAGATGCCTGATGTTGGGACTCCAAGACGCGGGAAGGTCAGAGACATCTATGACCTCGGAAAATATTTGCTCCTTGTTGTTACAGACAGGATTTCTGCCTTTGATGTTGTCCTTCCAAACGGCATACCAGGGAAGGGAAGGGTGTTAACGCAGATATCTATTTATTGGTTCAAGCAGATGGAAGATATTATCGAAAACCATATAGTGGCTACAAAAGTTGAGGACTTCCCTGAAAAACTGCATAAGTATGCTGATATGCTTGAAGGCAGAAGCATGCTTGTGAAAAAAGTAAAGCCAATGCCAGTAGAGTGTATTGTGAGAGGCTATCTCTCAGGCTCTGGATGGAAAGAATACAAAGAGAGTGGAACTGTCTGTGGCATAAAACTTTTAGAAGGGCTTGTGGAATCCTCCAGGCTCGATGAACCGATTTTTACACCGAGCACAAAGGCAGAGGAAGGGCATGATATAAACATATCTTTCGTGGAGATGAAAGGTATTGTTGGAAATGAAATGGCCGAGAAATTGAGAGATACGAGTATCAGGATATACTCAAAGGCAAGGGTCATGGCAGAGAAAAAGGGCATAATTATTGCGGATACTAAATTTGAATTTGGTATTCACGATGGTGAACTTATATTAATAGATGAGTTACTAACGCCTGACTCATCCCGTTTCTGGTCTATAAAGGATTATGCCCCTGGCAGAAGTCAGGATAGCTATGATAAGCAGATTGTGAGGGATTATCTCCTCACGCTTGACTGGAACCAGACTTATCCTGGACCTGCGCTTCCAGATGAGATTGTTGAGAAGGCTGCTCAAAGATACAGAGAGATACTTGAGATATTGACAGCATGAGAGTTGTGAATAGGACAATGAAGATTCCAAGGGTGATGTCTACTCAGCATCCTGATAATGTCCAGCTCCCCTTCTTTGCAGAGAGTCAGGACATGTCAGGGGATGATGAGATACAGGAGGCATATTATGCCTTCTCACATCTCGGGTGTGACGAGCAGATGTGGGACTGCGAGGGCAAGGAGGTTGATGATTTTGTAGTCAGAAAGCTACTTACAAAATATGAGCACTTTTTCATGGAGAAGATACTGGGCCAGGATGTCTTTTTAACCCTCAGAGTCCCGAATCCAGACATAGAAAAAGAGGAGGCAAAGGTTCTTATCGAGACCCTTGAGAGCATACCACGTTCTTGCGATGCAGCGAAACTATTTTATAAAGAGGATATTTCACCAATTTTCGAGATAATCCTGCCCATGACAACATCATCCGAAAGCCTGAACAGGATATATCACTATTACAAGGATTTCGTTGTGGGAAAGCAACATCTACCATTTTATTCAGGGGATATTACCATTTCAGATTGGATCGGTGAGTTTAAACCGGATAAGGTAAATGTGATACCCCTGTTTGAAGATAAGGAGCATATGCTTGAGGCCAATAATATCATGAAAAAATATCTCAAGAATAAAGATATAAAACAGCAGAGGGTCTTCTTAGCAAGGTCTGACCCTGCAATGAACTATGGTATGGTGAGTGCTATTCTCTGTAACAAGATTGCGCTCCAAAGATTAAGAAGGCTCTCTGAGGAAACAGAAACTGAAATATATCCGATTCTTGGAGCTGGCTCAGCGCCTTTCAGAGGGCATCTCAAACCCGAGACTGTAGAAATGGTGCTCAATGAGTATACGGACGTGCAGACCTTTACTGTGCAGTCAGCATTTAAATACGATAACCCTGTCCCTGCTGTTGTTGAGGGCATTAGAAAACTCAAGGATACGCCACTGAAAAAAGGTCTCAAAGTCGACGAAAAAAAATGCCTTGAGATAATCAGCAAGGTATCAGCGGAGTATTCGAGACAGATAGAATTCATTGCACCCGTTATCAATTACATTGCTGACTTTATCCCGAGGAGGAGGATGCGCAAACTCCATGTGGGATTGTTCGGGTATGCAAGAAGCATTGGCAGAATAAAGCTTCCACGTGTCATCGGTTTTTGTGCCGCCTGTTATTCTATAGGGCTGCCTCCTGAGATCCTTGGCCTGAATGCTTTAAGCAAAGATGAAATGGATTACCTTAAAACCGTCTATGTGAATTTAGATTTTGATATGAAAACGGCAATGTCATATTTCAATGAGGATGTGTTTGCTTTGTTCCCTGCTGGAATAAAAAAATCTTTAGCGATAGGATGCTGTGAATATGAGACTTCAGAAGAACATAAGAATGTTACATCAAGGATTATTAAGGCCATAAAGAAGGATGAAAGTAGGAACCTGCAAACAATGATTGTTGAGGCTGCACACATCAGGAGGTTTTTGGGATAACGCAATTATTAACGCATCCATGAAGATGCAAATACTTTAAAAAAGGAGATTACCATGTCATTGAGACCAAGTGAAAAGGAAGAAGAATATTTTGCAAGGATGGAATATGAAACGAGGAAGAAGCTTGAAGAAGAGAAACATAAAGTACTGGCAGAGGAAGAAAAGAAGAGGCTAAAAGAACTCCATTTCATGTATTGCCCAAAATGCGGGATGAAGTTAATCGAGATTGACTACAAAGGGATAAATATTGATAAGTGCTCAGAGTGCGAGGGCATATGGCTTGATGCCGGAGAGCTTGAGGCTGTATCAAAGTTAGAGAAGTCAGGACTTGATAAGTTGTTCGGTGTATTTAAAAAATAATTATTTTAAAGGATCCAAGGGTTTGAGTGGGTTAAAAGGAGTATCATGCGCTGGCATCAGAAGGACATAGAAGAAGTCATTGAACACCTGAAGTCTTCGCCACAGGGTCTCTCTATGGATGAGACTAAGAAGCGGCTTGAGGAGTACGGGCCTAATGTTTTAAAGGAGAAAAAGAAGAGGACCCCTTTTATGATGTTCCTCGACCAGTTCAAAGACTTCATGATTTTAGTCCTTATGGCTGCTGCAGTTGTTTCGGGATTAGTTGGTGAACCAAAGGATACCATAGCCATAATTGTGATAGTAATCCTGAATGCGATTATCGGCTTTGTTCAGGAATACAGGGCAGAGAAGGCAATAGCGGCTCTGAAGATGATGGCTGCACCAACTGCAACTGTTTTAAGGGATGGGATGCCGGTCAATATTCAGGCATCTGAACTTGTGCCTGGAGATATAGTCCTCCTTGAGGCAGGCAAGGTCGTGCCAGCAGACATGAGGCTTATAGAGGTTGCCCAACTTAAGGTTGAGGAGGCACCACTCACAGGTGAATCAGTGCCTGTAGATAAACACATCAAGACACTTCATGATGAGATGATGCCTCTTGGAGACAGGAAAAACATGGCTTATAAAGGCACTATTGTTCCTTATGGTCGCGGCACTGGGGTTGTCGTTTCAACAGGGATGGACACAGAACTCGGAAAGATTGCAACAATGCTTCAGGAGGAAGAAGAAGTTAAAACACCCCTTCAGAAGAGGCTTACAAAGTTTGGGCAGAGACTTGCTATTGCTGTCCTTGCCATATGCGCAATAGTCTTTGGTATCGGCCTGCTCAGAGGAGAACCGCCAGCTTTAATGTTCCTTACAGCTATTAGCCTTGCAGTTGCTGCAATACCAGAGGCACTTCCGGCTGTTATTACAATCTCCCTTGCCCTTGGCGCAAAGAAAATGGTCAAACAGAACGCCCTCATAAGAAAACTTCCGGCAGTCGAGACACTCGGCTCTGTTACCTACATATGCTCTGATAAAACAGGTACACTCACGCTGAACAAGATGACTGTTGAGGAGATATATGTGAATGGAGAAATAGTGAAAAGTGAAAAGTTAAAAGTTAAAAGTGAGGAAACAGAAAAACTTTCAACTTTCAACTTTCAACTTTCAACTCTATTCAGAGCTATGGCGCTTAACAATGATGCTGCGGTGGATAAAGATGGCAAGATCATTGGCGATCCCACAGAAATAGCCCTTTATATGGCTTCTGAGGAGGCGGGTGTTAGAAAGCACGACCTCCTCGTAGAGCATCCTCGATTAGCTGAGATTCCTTTTGATTCTGATAGAAAATGCATGACGACTTTTCATAGAGACCCAGAAGGTGGAATTATATCTTTCTCCAAAGGGGCCATTGAAGTCTTGATAGATAAATCCACTGGCATGTTAACAACCGAGGGCGTAAAGGATATAGATAAAAAAGAGATTCACCGTGTAAATGATAGGATGGCTGCTGATGGACTGCGTGTGCTTGGAATTGCTATGAGGAGATGGGATGACCTGCCTGCTGATATGACTCCAGCGAATGTTGAGGCAGAACTTACGATTTTGGGGCTTGTTGGAATAATGGACCCACCGAGAGAAGAGGCAAGAGAGGCTGTAGCCATTTGCAAATCGGCTGGCATAAAGCCTGTAATGATTACAGGAGACCATCCCATAACAGCAAGGGCAATCGCAAAAAGGCTTGGCATACTTGAGGATGACTTAAAGGCGATAATCACAGGAAGGGAGCTTGAAAAGTTATCACTGGAAGAATTTGAAGAAAAGGTTGAACACGTAAGAGTCTATGCTCGTGTTGCACCTGAGCAGAAGCTCAAGATTGTGAAGGCACTCCAGGATAAAGGACAGTTTGTGGCCATGACAGGAGATGGTGTAAATGATGCCCCTGCCTTAAAGAGAGCTGATATAGGCATTGCTATGGGCATAACAGGCACTGATGTCTCAAAAGAGGCGTCGCATATGATACTCATTGATGACAACTTTGCAACTATTGTAAAGGCTGTGAAGGAAGGGAGGAAGATATATGACAATATAAGGAAGTTTGTAAAATATCTTCTTACAACGAATTCAGGTGAGATATGGACACTCTTCCTTGCACCGCTTGTCGGACTTCCAATCCCCCTTTTACCAATTCATATACTCTGGATAAATCTTATGACAGATGGTCTCCCTGCACTTGCCCTTTCTGTTGAGCCTGAGGAGGGTGATTTAATGAAACGACCTCCGAGGCATCCAAAAGAGAGCATATTTGCCCATGGGCTTGGACTTCATGCAATCTGGGTTGGACTATTAATGGCAGGCATTGTCCTCTTTGTTCAGGCATGGTCTATCAAAACAGAACATGCCCATTGGCAGACAATGGTATTTACAGTGCTTTGTTTAACTCAGCTTGGTCATGTCCTTGCCATAAGGTCAGAGAAGGAGTCTCTCTTTAAGATAGGATTATTCACAAATAAACCACTTCTCACAGCAGTGCTGCTGAGTTTTGTCTTCCAGATGGCTACTATTTACATACCTGCCTTGAATCCCATTTTCAAGACAGAGCCTTTGAGCCCTGGCGAGCTTATCTTTACGCTTGCCCTGTCGTCTGTGGTATTTGTTGCAGTTGAAATAGAGAAGTGGTGGAAGAGGACTCGTAGAGCAGAATAGCATCTAAAAAATCCCGCTTAAAATTCCAGGAGTTCCCCCAGAAATAGGGTATAACCGAGGATAAGTCTTTAAGAGAAAAGCAAAAACTGTTATTACGAA
>JACROP010000063.1 GCA_016214385.1 Nitrospirota bacterium | reverse complement strand
ATGTCACAGATTACAACATAGTCTATGGCCTTGTGGCAAAGACCTTTGGTAAGCTCGTAAGACTGTCTGCTGGCTATTACACAGGTAATGACAACCTCCTTCTCGACATCAATGGCAATAAGGACAATGACGGGATACTCCTATCATGGGACAGGACAATATCTGAGATATCTGACAAGCTATGGGCTGCCATAGATTATCAGGGCGGGAAAAATAGCTACGGAGCATTGAGCTTTGGTGTTGCGTGGAAACTTGCCCCTAATGTGAGTGTTATATTCGGCTATGACATATATAACGAAAGCAGATATAAGCCAACTGCAACAATACAATTGGATATAGATTTTTAATATTAAATAACTCAGGCTACCCCGTATTAAATGCGGGGTAGCGGCTACAATACAATACGGAGGTGTGTTATGAAGCGATTATTGAGTCTTACAATACTGTTATGCTTTATGGCGATGGCAGGTGCTGTCTTTGCCGAAGAGCCTAAGGCAGAAATGCCCCGACCCATCGGGGTGCCAGCCACTGAGGCGCCACCTGCTCAAACAGCGCCTGCTCCGCCAAAGATCGATACAGGAGATACTGCCTGGATGCTTGTCTCAACAGCACTTGTTATGCTTATGACACCAGGACTCGCACTCTTTTACGGTGGCATGGTCAGAAGAAAGAATGTCCTTGGGACCATTATGCATAGCTTTGTCATACTCTGCCTCGTGAGTGTGATATGGGTGCTCTGGGGATATACACTCGCATTCGGGCCAGACAAAGGGGGTATTATAGGTGGCCTTGACTGGCTTGGCCTTAAGGGTGTTGGCCAGGAGCCAGCGCCTATGGCATCTACAATCCCGCATCTTGTCTTTATGATGTTTCAGGGCATGTTTGCAATAATAACGCCTGCCCTTATTACAGGAGCATTTGCTGAAAGGATGAAGTTTTCAGCATTGGTCGTTTTTTCGGCACTCTGGCTGACATTTGTCTATTCTCCGCTGGCCCACTGGGTATGGGGAGGCGGATGGATAGGAGCCACACTCGGTGCCCTTGACTTTGCAGGCGGGACAGTTGTTCACATCAATTCTGCCATTGCAGCCATCGCAGCAGTAATTGTAATAGGCAAGCGTAAGGGTTATGGTGTTGAGCCAATGGCGCCCCATAACCTGCCGATAACTATACTTGGAGCAGCACTTCTCTGGTTTGGATGGTTTGGTTTTAATGCAGGTAGTGCCCTGACATCAGGCGGGCTTGCCTCTGTTGCATTTGTTACAACTAATACTGCTACTGCTACTGCAGCAATGAGCTGGCTTTTTGTTGAGTGGATTCAGAGAGGTAAACCTACAGCTCTCGGCGCAGTTAGTGGAGCAGTGGCAGGGCTTGTTGCTATAACACCAGCAGCAGGTTTTGTGAGCCCCATGTCATCGATACTGATTGGAATAGGCGCAGGCGTATTCTGTTATACAGCGGTCAATCTAAAGCCAAAGCTCGGTTATGACGATTCCCTTGATGTTCTTGGAATCCACGGAGTTGGCGGGACATGGGGTGCACTTGCAACAGGGCTTTTCGCATCAGTCGCTATAAACCCTGCTGGGAAGGATGGTTTATTCGCTGGAAATCCACCACTCCTCGGCATCCAGGCCATTGCTGTGGTAGCTACCTATGTGTTTGTTTTTGTGGCTACACTGGTTATTCTTAAAATCGTTGACTGGACAATAGGTCTCAGGGTTAATGAGGAGGACGAATCTGTCGGGCTTGACCAGTCACAGCATGGAGAGAGCGGATATTCATTGTAAAAAGTGATTAGTGTCAGTGGTCAGTGTCTGTAACTGACACTAATCACTGACACTGACACAAAATGGAGGCAATATGAAAAAGATAGAAGCAATAATAAAACCATTTAAGCTTGATGAAGTAAAGGATGCTTTAAATGCGATAGGCATCCAGGGAATGACGGTTACTGAAGTGAAGGGTTTTGGGAGGCAGAAGGGACATGTAGAGCTATACCGTGGTGCAGAATATGATATAGCTTTTGTGCCAAAGGTAAAGATAGAAATTATTGTCTCTGATGCAATGGCAAGTAAAGTAGTATCTACAATTGAGGAAAAGGCGAAGACAGGTAAGATAGGAGATGGTAAGATTTTTGTCTCCTCAGTGGAGGAGACTATAAGGATAAGGACAGGAGAAAAAGGAGAGGCAGCAATATAAAGTCGGAGACCCCGAACCTTCGGGGCGGAGTTAGGCATCTCTTTTGAATTTGTAGGAGCGGTTCACGAACCGCCCCTACTTAATCTAAATGATGTATAGGGAAAATCACAGAGGCACTGCTCTTCCTCAGTGCCTCTGTGGCTCTGTGGTTAATTGTATTTTCCGGGTTAAAGCAGGTATTCAGCGAGGTTGACTCTATATTGATTTGGGTCAAGGGTAGTTACGATGCTCCTCTTGAAGTTATCGGCATCGTCTTTTTCCATCAAATCTACGTTTTGCTTGATCCTGTTTCCCTTACTATCAACTACAATAATGACCCTTGGCCTGTCAAGAAAGTCAGGATTTGGATTGCTTTCAAAGACGAGCCCTAATTCTTTAGTATTGAGCATAACGAGACTGCCGATGGGGTGTATGCCTACCATGTTAATAAATAGCTTCGTAAGATAAGGGTCGAGTTGTGTGCCGCTACGGTCAACCATTATACTGAGTGCCCTGTCAGGGGCAACAGGTGTTCTTGAGTAGACCCTGGATGATGTCATAGCGTCATACTGGTCAGCTATAGTAACAATCTTTGAAAAGAGGTCAGGTTTCAGTGTATTTCTCAGTTTAGGATAGCCCGAAAGGTTATAATTGAGATGATGTTCAAAAGCTACAATTGCAGTCCTGAGCGAGATATCGTCAAAACCTTTTAGTTTGAGAATTGCCCTTACTCCCCATAAGGGATGTTGTCTCATTATCTCCCATTCTCCCTCGCTAAATTCACTTGCCTTGTTCAATATTTCTGAAGGAACCTCGATTTTCCCCATGTCATGGAAAAGGGATGACATGCCGAGGTCGGTGAGGGCCTTTCTCCTGAGTCCGAGTCTCTGTCCGAGGGCCACCGAAAGGATGCTTACATTGACGGAGTGGTGGTATGTATATTCATCATAGTCTTTTAAAGCAGTCATTCCAAGAAGGAGGGATTCCTCTTCCAGTATCAGATCGACTACAGTTTCTACTACCCTTTTGGCTTTTTTGAGACTTATCTTCTCGCCGGCCTTTATCTTGGTCATGACCCCTTTTGTGAAAGAGACGGCATTGAAGTAGGTCTTTTTTACAAATTTTTTCCTGTCAAATTCACCTTCTTCTTTAATCTTTTTAAGCTTCCCTACTTTAATGCGTTCGATATTGTCAACAGCCTCTGATAGCGTTTCAAACGGTGTTTCTGAGAAACCTGCTTCAATGAAGGCCTTGAGAAAAATCTTTATGTCATTCTCGGCGGGTATATCATTGAAGGTCAAAGTTCCGAGTTCTCGCTTTTTAAATTCACGGGAAAGGAAGTCAAAATTTATAATGTATTCCAGGCTGTATCTGACCCTCGCCTCGTTTAGGTAAAAAAACTCATTTATCAGGTCGAGTGTTACAAGCTTTTCAGCCTTTATTATCGGGTTGGCGAGGGATAGAAATTTCTCAATGGCAGCAACGACAGCTACATTATTTGGGTTATGAATCTGGGCTGTTTTTATGGTTATAGCCAGACTGTTTATTAAGTCCTTTGCCTCCTGGTATGTCTTCTTTTCTTCTGTTAGTGGCATATCAACCTATCTTTTTGATTGCTTCCATGGAAAGGTCGCTTAAAAGTCTGTTATTTGAATTTGCAGCTTTTTCGAGAATCGGCAGGGCCTCTTTGATGCCAATAATACCAATAGCATAGGCGGCACAGGCCCTTGTCTCATCATTTTTTGCTCTCCCGAAGAACTTCTTTTTTTTCAGGGTATTGAGAAGGAAATCTTTTACTTCCTCGTCCGGCCAGTGGGAAAGAACCTCATAGAATTCCTTTTTCTCTGAAAAGTCTCTCTTTATAAACTCTGTTTTTGATAACTCGTCCAGGATGATTCGTTTTGAGGCCTCCATTTTTATGCCTGCAAGTGCCCTTGCAGCGGCAGTCCTGATAGTCGGATCAATATCATTTAGCGTATTTCTTAGATGTGGAAGTATATGTGGGCCCCCAATATTGCCCAGGGCTTTTATAGCCTCTTTTTTTACTCTCTGGTCTGTATGTGACAGGCTTTTACTCAGATAATCAATCGAGCCCTTGTCTCCTATTTTACCGAGGATGTAAATCGTGTTTCTCACCATATACCACCTTGAGTCCTGAAGCCCTTTTGCTATGGCTTTCAGATCCAGCCTGCCGAGGGCCGCTAATGCTTCGATGGTCAGCCTCCTGCCTTTAATGCTCCGCAGGTCTCCAAGGAGCCGCATAAAAGGCGGTATAGCGGATTTATCCAGGTGTTTTATAAAGGCTAAAAAATCTTTTTCTTCAATAATAGCCTCGCTATCCAGGATTGTCCCTATTTCCTCTATAAGGATATCGCTGTTGGCCGCAGTATAAATCTTCTGCAGGGCCTTAATCTTTTCATTTTCAAACTCTTTGTTGTTTGTTATATTCTTTACGGTTTCGAGGATCACTGCTGCCTTATTAAAATCCCCTTTCTTGATGCAATAACTCATTGCCTCCCCAAGAGAATTGACAACCTCGGTGAACGCAGTGAGGTCTTTTGTCTGATAAAGGATTTCAAAAAGGATGGCTATTATCTTATCAATTTTTTCATATTCTTCCTGTTCCATCTCTTTTGCAAGGACATGAAGATCTGATTCACCGAGAGGCACTACACTTTTCGGCTTTTTTGCTTCAGCTTTTAAGGCATCCTGATAGGCCCTTGTGATGTCATCCTCTGTGGCGCCTTTGTCGCGTATATCTGTGAGTGCTTTTCTCTGGTAATCCTCTTCATCTGTGAGAAATTCCTCATCAGCAATATATTTTATGTGCTCGTAATCCCTTTCCCACAGGAGGGTAACAATGTCGTCATCGAGGGTGTCTTTTTCAAAGTCCATGGTCAGTATCTTTGTAAAGTCTTCAAATTCTTCATAGCTTAATCCTTTATGGAATGTCAGCTCCCTTATGCCGTCCTTAAAGAAAAAGAGGGCGAGATTTTCTTCCTTCTCAGGGTTTGAATAAACCTGTTCATTATTATAGATGATTTCGTTCTGCCTTATTTTTAGAGCGAGATCGTTTTTTACGTTGAAGAAATTTTCGAACCTGCTATAGACCTCGTTGGCGGTTTTTATATATATGGGGTTGTTAGAAGGATACATCCTTAATGTCTTTTTTGCTTTGAGGAGGCCTTGAATGACATCCTTTACCAGCTTGACTTCTTCTAATACCAATTCTTCCATATTTAGCAAATTACCATACCCTTATTCAAAGTGTCAACGAATTGACCAGGGCTTCGAGGGGAATCCCTTTTAATCTCCATCGGGCAGGAGCTTTTTTATTGTAGCTTTTAACTCATTAAGGTCTGAGGACTTCACAAGGTAGGCCTCAGATGCCCAAACCGCAAAGTCATCTCTGTAATCATATGCTGTTGACATAATGATAGGTAGTCTCGGCTTTTTCTCTTTCATCATCCTCAGGAGTTTTATCCCATCAATATCAGGCATGAGGATATCCAGGGTAACAAGATCTGGCGAGATTTTGTCAAAGAGTAAAAGGGCCTCTTCCCCCGTACCGGCCAGAAAGACTTCATATCCTTCCTCTTCCAGCTCTTCCTTGTAAAGACGCTGGATATGCTGATCATCGTCTACAACAAGTATCTTCATGTCACCCCTCCTTTAAAGGCAGATAAATTGTGAATTTTGTCCCAGTTCCCCATATGCTCTCGACATCAATCTTACCTTTATGCTCTTCGATGATTCGGTTAGTTATTGCAAGACCAAGGCCTGTCCCTGCAGGCCTTGTCGTGAAAAAAGGGTCAAAGATTCGTTTCAGGTCGTCCTGCTTTATGCCGCAGCCTGTATCTGAAATCTCTATAACCGCCTCTTCTCCTATCTGCCGTGCTCTTACCGTAATCATTCCGGCGTCAGTTGCCTGATTGGCATTGGTAAGGACGTTTAATATTGCCTCCTTTATCCTATCAGGGTCTATTAATGCAATTATTGGATATTCGGGCAGGTCTTTAATCAGGGTATTTCCTTTTTCTATTACTCCTAAATTAATAAGACTTATGATATTTTCCAGCAGCTCATTTAAATCAGTTTTCTTTTTTATCACCCTTGCTTCTTTTACAAAACTCATGGTGTCTCTAAGGATATTCTCAAGCCGGTCTACCTCTTCGATGATAATTTTTGTGTATTCTTTGAGGTCTCCACCAACTTTTTTTTCAAGCCTTCTGGCAAAACCCCCTACTGAGGTAAGGGGGTTTCTAATCTCATGGGCAACTTTTGCAGCCATCTCTCCGAGGGCTGCCATTCTCTCAGCGCTGACAAGACGCTCTCTTAAGGCGTGGAGTTCTGTGATATCCCTTGAAATGTGGACTGTTCCTGCTATGTTTCCGGCAGAGTCGAAAATCGGAGAGCTTGATACGACAAAAGTGCCGCCAAGATTCAGGTCTTCTACCTCTTCGACAAGTGGCTTGCCTGTGTTTATTGTTCTTGAGTGCGGGCATTGAGCCCAGGGCTCATCCATTCCGTGGAATACCTGATAACATTTTTTGCCTATAATTTCGTCTGCTGTTTTTCCGAGCTTTTTGATAACTGCCTGGTTTATATGTCGTATATTGAAATCTTTATCATTAAAATATACCATATCAGATATTGATTCAAAGATGTTTTTGAGTTCTGACTGGGCGAGGGAAATCTCCTCAAAAAGCCTGGCATTTTCTATAGCAGATGCCACATGGCTTGTGAAACTCATGAGGAACCGAAGGTCGTCTTCTTTTATAGGCCTTTTATTGAAAAAGTTGTCCACCAGGATAAGTCCTATTGCCTTATCCTTTGCCATGAGGGGAACCACGGCAAAGGCCTCAGTCCCAAGCTGCTGAATAAGTGTAGGCTCTACCATAGGGTCTGTCCTGGCATTGAGGACATTAAAAAACTTTTTTTCCTTTATACATAATGAAAGGACATCTTTCCCATCGATGCCTATGATTAAGTTCTGGCTTAGCCTGTCGAGAAAAGAGTCTTTCCTGAGGGGACTAATCTCTATTTCATTTATAATATCTTCGAGGGTTTTTCCGTCTATAGAGAGTTCTCTCCATATCTTCCCCGCCTCCTCATAGTTTGCCGGGCCAACGCCCATTACTCCCCTGAGAATATTTTGCCCCTCATCAACAAGGAAGAGTACAGCCCTGTTAAATCCAAGGCCATCGCTCATTGTAACTGCGGTCAGGATCATCCTCAGGAGTTTGTCGAGGTCAAGTGTGCTTCTCAGTGCAGAATCTATAAAGTGGAGTCTTGAAAGCTCCTGGTTTTTTCTTATCAGTTCTTTTTCAACCCTCTTTTTCTCTGATATATCCCTGGAGATGCCGCTGATTCCTATAACCTCTCCTGTGGGGTCAAGTATAGGGGATAAGGTAAGGCTTACTTCTATTAGAGTGCCGTCTTTTCTCTGTCTCAGGGTTTCTATGTCTTTTATTGTTTCCCCCTGTTTTATTTTTTTTATGTTTTCTTTCTCAGAATCCATCAGGGATTTAGGAACCATTGGGAGGAGCTTGCCAATGGCCTCAATCTCGGTAAAGCCATAAATCTTTTCTGCCCCATTGTTCCACGATGTAATATGGCCGTCTATATCCGATGTAATAATGGCATCGGCTGAATTGTCAATAAGGCTTTCAAGGTATTCTTTTGTTTGTGCTACCTCTCTGTAAAGCTCGAGTATCTCTTCCTGATAGGTCATCCTTTCTGTTATGTCATGAATAAATGCAACTACTTCGTTTATCTCCCCCTTCTCGTCTATTATCGGGTAAGTGGTTGTTTCTGTATAAAATGTAGCGCCCTTGATTACTCTCTTATATGTGTATGATTCGGGTTGTCCTGTTTCAAAAGTAACTTTTGCAGGACAATGGGGACAGATATCATTTCCCATGTGGAGCACCTCATAACAGCTTTTCCCTATTATTTCCTCTACAGGTGTGTCAATCAGCTTTTCCATAAACCTGTTGGCTGTTTTTATTATAAAATCTCTGCCGAATGTGATTATACCATCCTGAACGCTGTTGAACAGGGTTTCAAACCTCTGCTTTGCCTGTGATATTGCGCGTTCTTTCTCCACCTTGGTTTTATAAAGCCGCGCATTTTCAATTGCTATGGATGAAGCAGACGCAAAAGTGGTCAGGGAATTGAGGTCATTCTGGGTAAAGGTTGTGTATCCCCACTCATCCTCTTTGTCGTAAAGACCTATGGTTCCGATTACACGCCTGCCGATTTTAAGAGGCACACACAGGACAGTAGTTGCATCGATAACAGGAACTCTCAGATTTTCAGGCATCTTTGATACGTCGTCTACCAATAGCGGTTTTCCTTCTTTGGCTACCCAGCCGGCTATGCCTTCTCCGAGAGGCAGGGCCATGGCCTGTTCTATCTCTTTTGGCACTCCGTAGGATGCCTTTATTGAAAGGGTTTCATCTTCGATAAGCCTGATGATACAGCCTTTTGCCTTAAAGAGTTTTGATACCTCCCTGCATATATATGGTAGAAGCTCATCTATATTGAGGATGGATGTTATGGCCTTGCCAATCTCATGAATGGTCCCTAATTCATCGAGCTGTGTTTTTGTATTCTTGTAAAGCTCTGCATTTTTTATTGCAGCGCTTATATTGTTGGAAATTATTGTAAGGAGATTAACCTCATCAGGGCTGTAAGCATATGGTTCTCTGGTCTGAAGCGTCATAACACCGATTGGCTCGTTGTCTCTTAAAACTGGTACTGCTAACATTGAGAGGAAATCCTTTGCGCCGGTGGTGGGGATGTCTTTAAATCGCGGCTCTTTTCTTATGTCTTCTACTGACAGGGGCTGAAGCTCTTTTGCTACCCAGCCGACTATTCCCTCGCCTACAGGAAGGCAGGCTATACCTGTGGACTCTTCTTTTAGTCCCTTTGTCGCCTCAATACATATCATTTTTTCCCCTGGCTTGAGAAGATAAATTGAACATACGTCTTTCTTGAGGCTGTCTGCTACAGTTTTGCAAATCATATCAAGGATGGTTTTGAGCTCGAGAGTTGAGTTTGCTATCTGGCTCACATTCATCAATATCCGGGTTTCATTGAGTTTATCCTCGAGCCTTTTGTGGGAGGTCTCAATGGTCTCAGCCATCTTATCAAAACGCCGGGCCAGGAGGCCGAGCTCGTCTTTTCGTTTCAGCCCTATCCTGTGAGAAAAGTCACCGAGACCGAGTTTTTCAGCACCCTTCATTAATTCCCCGACAGGTCTGCCGATTGCCTTTAAAAGCGTGTAGCCGAGGAAGCCTGTCAGGTACAGGGTTACAATAAAAAGGATGAGAAAAGATGCCCTTATACTTCTCCTCGATTTTTTTCCTTCAGCGATTGCCGAGCTGACTGTTTTCATAGAGGCACTACGAGAGGCTTCAATCTTTCTCAGGATTTCTGTGCCTTTTCCCTCGTGTAGTTTAAGAGACGCAAGGACTTTTTTGTTACCTACAGGCTCTTCCTCGGCCATGATTCTATCAGCAATAATTTTTAATTCCTGAAAATCTTTTCCTATTGCATCAATTTCATCTTTTTGCTTTAGTTTCGATGCTTCTCCAAATGCCTTATTAACATTAGCGAGCGCCACTTTATAATATTTCTTCTCGCTGATATCCCCGGTGAGAGCCCAGCGCTCTGAGACTGCCATGAATGTTAAAATGGCATTGCGAAGCCCCTCGTGTAAGTTATACTCAAACGTGGCGGAATCAATATTGTCAAAGCCTTTTCCGAGGTCCTCGGTTAAATAAAAGGTAAAGGCCCCGAGGATAGCAACTATCAGGAGAAAGGAGGAAAGGAAAATAGATAACTTCGTGCGTAGAGTCATTACCCGACCTTCTTTAATGCCCTTTTATAAAGGGAGAGATATTTTTCTGCTGATGTGCGCCATGAAAAATCCTGTGACATGGCATTACTGACTATCTCGCCCCACTGTTTTTTGTCCTTGAATAATTCAATGGCCCTTCCAATTGCCTTGAGAATCTCTCTACGATTATAACCGTTAAATAGAAAGCCTGTACCATCTCCTTTAGATCGGTTATATTTTACAATTGTATCAGCAAGGCCGCCTGTTTTTCTTGCAACAGGGATGGTGCCGTAACGTAGTGCTATCAACTGCCCGAGGCCGCACGGCTCATACATTGAAGGCATTAGAAAGATATCCGAGCCAGCATATATCCTGTGAGCCATTGTATTATCAAAACCTATATTAACAGCAATGCGGCCCTTATATTTTTCCTTTAGCTTCAGGAAGACCCTGTGAAAGGGCTCATCACCTTTGCCGAGGACTATTAACCTGGCCCCATCAATAATCTTTTCAATGGAATCTGCCACAAGGTCAAGGCCCTTTTGTGCAGAGAGCCTTGAAACCATTCCTATGAGGGGCAGGTTATTATTGGACAGCCCCATTTCCTTAATAAGGCTTTTTTTACACAGGGTTTTTCCTGAAATATCCATACGACTATAATTGGCAGAGATATAGCTGTCTTTTTCAGGGTTCCACTCATCGCCGTCAAGCCCATTGATTACACCGTAAAGGTCTTTCCCTCTTTTTCTCAATACACCATCCAGGCCAAAGCCGAAGTCAGGTGTTAGAATCTCTTTTGCATAGGTATCGCTCACTGTACTGACTATGTCTGCAAATACAAGACCGCCTTTTAGAAAATTTATTTTACCGTAGAATTCAAGGCCGTCCATGTTAAAAAGCTCCCAGCCAAGGCCTGTAAGCGGCATATCAAAGTGCCAGAACAGCCCCTGATAACCGAGATTATGAATACTGATGAGGGTCGCAGTCTTTGGAAACCTATCCCTGTAAATGGTTTTTATATACACAGGTATGAGCCCGGCCTGCCAGTCGTTGCAATGTATAACATCCACTTTGAGTTCTAAAACCTTTGCAGCTTCAAGCACCCCCCTCGAATAAAAGATGAAGCGCGAGGCATTATCAGGGTAATCGCCCTCCGGGGTGCCATAGAGCTCGTCTCTCCCGTAGAATTTATCATTTTCTATAAAGTAAGCAGTAACCCCTTCTGGTGTTTGTCCTTTCCACAGCTTCCCTTCCTCAAGACTATCACCGAGGGGAACGGTTATTCTTTTATTAAGAGATTGAAGCTGAAAATCCCTATCTGCTGTTTTTATTTTCTTATAAAGCGGGAGGATGATAGCAGCGTCAATACCAATCTTTTTATACTCTTTAAGCAGGGCACCCACAGCATCTGCAAGCCCTCCTGTTTTTATGAATGGCACAGCCTCAGGTGAAGCTATCAGTATTGTCATTCGAAAAAGCCTTTCCCTACGAAGAATTCAAAATAAAAGAATTCCATAATTTTTAATTTTGCATTTTGAATTTTCTGTTCTCATATCTTCGCCTCTCTCATGAATTTTGCAGCCTCTTCAGGAGTTGTGGGGTTTATGTAAAAGCCTGAACCCCATTCAAAACCAGCTATTTTCGTAAGCTTTGGCATTATCTCAATGTGCCAGTGGTAATATTCATTTATCTCATCCTCGAAAGGGGATGTGTGAATCATGAAGTTGTAAGGAGGCACCTCGAGCACTCTGTCTATCTGTTTGAGGGTGAGCTGCAGGATTTCAGCGAGCCTCGCAAGTCTTGATGGGTTTCCATCAGGAATAAAATTAGACTCATGTCTTTTCGGGAATATCCATGTCTCAAAGGGCGCCCTCGGTGCAAATGGCGAAATGGAAACAAAATCCTCGTTTTCAGAGATGATTCTAAGTTTACTTTCTTTTTCCTGACGTATTATGTCACAAAAAATACAGCGCTCTTTATACTCGTAGTACTGCTTTGCGCTATCAAACTCCTCCTTCACCTGTTTTGGAACAATAGGCAGGGCGATTAACTGTGAATGGCTGTGCTCGAGGGAGGCGCCTGCTGCATCTCCTTCATTTTTGAAGATGAGGACATATTTAAAGCGGAGGTCTTTTTTCAGGTCTACAATCCTGTAATGGTAGGCCAGGAGCACGTTTTCCACTGCATTCAGAGGCATAGTGGACAGGGTAAGTTCATGGTGAGGGTTTTCTATTATTACCTCGTGGGCACCGATGCCGTTCATCCTGTCATAGATGCCTTCTCCGGCTTTGGTGAGATGACCTTCTATCTGAAGTGCCGGAAATTTGTTTGGCACAACTCTTAATGTCCAACCAGGCGTGTCTGGCTTACTCCTGTCAGGCCTGAAGGCAATTATCTCAGGGGGGCATGTGTGCTCATTTCCGGTGCAGAAAGGGCAAAAACCGCCTTTTTTCTTGGATACCTGGATACTGTAATCTGTGGGCCTTTTGCCCCTCTCAACCGATATTATGACCCATCTTCCTATAATGGGGTCTTTTCTTAACTCAGGCATGGAAACCTCTCATTTCTTACTTCTCATTTATAATGTCGCTCAAAGGGTTCGGCAACAGCCATATTTTTTAAAATATACATATTATACCACTAATTAGGCTATAATTTCCTGATGAAGCCATCTTTCCACACAAAGCTTATCAATGGGCCATTTGATGACCCGGGTCTCTATGTGAGACTCCTGAGGGAGGGCAGGGCATTGCTCTTTGATTCTGGTTTTAGCACGAATCTATCAACGAGAGACATTCTTAAGATAAGTGATGTATTTATATCCCATACCCATATTGACCATTTTATTGGCTTTGACCACATCTTAAGGCTTCACCTGAGAAAAGAAAGCCCTTTGAGGCTTTACGGCCCTGAAGGATTCATAGATCGCATAGAGGGCAAACTCAGAAGTTACACGTGGAATCTCCTGGAGGATTACCCCCTTGTTATTAATGTTCTGGAAGTCGGGGAGAAGGCCATTAAAAAAGCAACTTTCACAGCAAAAGACTTTTTCCAGATAAAAGATGAAGGCCATATGCCTTTTAGCGGGCTGCTTGTAAAAGATTCGCTTTTCAAAATTTCAGCCGCTATCCTCGACCACCAGGTCCCATGTCTGGCCTTCAGTCTTGAGGAGGAATATCATATAAATATTGATAAGGCCAAACTCACTGAGTTGAATCTTCCAGTGGGCTCATGGCTAAGAGAACTAAAGATAGCCATCAGAGAAGGAAAGCCTGATAATACGCCTGTCACAGTTAAAGGGGAAAAAGTTACACTCAGAGAGCTTAAAGGCATAGCAAATATAACCAGGGGCCAGAAGCTCTCCTATGTTGTTGACGCTGTGGGAAGTGCTGAAAACATAGAGAAGATTGTAAATCTTGTGCAGGGCTCAGATACCCTTTACATTGAGGCCTCTTTCATGGATAAGGATAGAGACAGGGCAAGGCAGCGCTATCATCTAACAGCGAAAGAAGCAGGTATGATTGCGAGGGAGGCTGGCGTGGGAAAGCTCGTTGTCTTTCACTTCTCGCCAAAGTATATCGATAACCCTGAGGAGATTGTAAAAGAGGCAGAGGGAGAATTCAAAGGATTAGCTTAATACGGAATTACAATATCATAATCAGGCAAAGCTTTGGCAATTTCTTCTGTGGTCATCTGCTGGTATGGATTTGCCGGGTTATTAGAGAATATCTTGCAGTCAAGGTCTGTCAGGGTTTCCAGATTAAGGGCCACTGCTTCGTCAGTCTCCAATTTTTCATCCATGATAAATACATTCACCTCATCATCAGCGAGTGTAAGCCCAACGGCCATCCTTAATGCTTCGTGTTTTCTGTCTCTGACAAGAACTGCAATCTTCTTTTTTGCCATGTTCCTTCCCTCCTTTTAGGTAAGAATGTTATAATGAAAAAGGCATAACAATATATCAAAGATGCTCCATTCAGGTCAATGGGAAAAAGTATTTCCGTCATTATACCAAATTACAATAAAAGCGCCACAATAGGGAAATGCCTTGAAGCAGCATTTTCCTCAAGGTATGAAAATTTTGAGGTCATTGCTGTTGATGATTGCTCGACTGATAACTCATTAGAGGTAATAAAGAAATTTCCCTGCAAACTTATTCAGTTAAAAAAGCATTCCGGCGCTTCAAAGGCAAGGAATACAGGCGCAGAAAACAGCAGAGGGGAGGTGCTTTTTTTCACTGACTCAGATTGCCTTCTTAAGGAAGATGCGCTTGCACTTGCCAGTAAGACCATTGGTGGATCTAAAAACATTGTCATTGGAGGCACTTACACAAGGCTTCCTTATGACGACAGTTTTTTCAGCACCTTCCAATCCATATTTATAAATTACTCTGAGACCAGGAAAAAAGACCCGGATTACATCCCTGCCCATGCTTTGATTATTGATGCACAACTTTTCAGGGATAGTGGCGGATTTCAAGAGGACTCTCTTCCAATCCTTGAGGATGTAGAATTCAGCCACAGGCTTCGCAGATCTGGCTGCAAACTCGTTATGAACCCGGAGATACTTGTCCAGCATATATTATTTAGCTTCATTTTTGGAAGCGCAGCCTTTTTGGTGCCTGTTCCATTAATTTTCGCTGGTAATATAGTCATAAGCAGGAGATTAATGGCAGCATTTTATGAGACCAAAGGCCTGTTTTTTACGATAGCTGCAATACTTTATTACACAATGCTCTATCCATTGGGGTTAGGGGCAGGGGCTTTAGCCGGAACTATGATATATCTTTTTAATCATCGGAGGAAGTAGAGAGTGTATTCACCGTTTCGCAATATTGGCTCTGTATTCTACAAGAGGAGGCCCATCCATCTTACCTTCTTTGTAACCAGAAGATGTAACCTCAGGTGCCCTTTCTGTTTCTATCTTATGCAGAAAGAGGAATCTGTGAACAACCAGCCCGAGCTTACTCTTGAAGAAATTGGAAATGTTTCCAGCTCGATGGGGAGTCTTCTATGGCTCGCCTTCTCAGGGGGCGAGGTCTTTCTCAGAAAAGACATTGTTGAAATAAGCAAGATTTTCTACAAAAATAATAAGCCCTCCATAATGCTTTATCCCACTAACGGTATGCTTCCTGAAGTGATCAAAGACACAACAGAGGAGATACTCAAGCACTGCAAAAAGAGCATTGTAGTGGTAAAGCTTTCCCTGGATGGACTATATAGCGCTCATGATACTCTCCGGAGGAGCCCAGGAAGTTTTGAGAAGACAATGCAAACATATGAAGTGCTTTCTGAGTTCCTTTCGAAATATCCAAATTTTGAACTCGGAATAAATACGGTATTCTGCTCGGAAAACCAGGATGATATTAATGAGATAATTAAATTTGTCAGTGGTTTAAACATGATAAGAACTCACACGCTTTCGATGATACGCGGCGATATTAAAGATGAGAGTTTTAAAAATGTAGATATTGAAAAGTATCATAATGCTGTAGAAAAAATGGAGAAGAATCTCAAAGAGAAAATGGCGAGCATATATAGATTCAGAGGCGCCAGGCTCAAGGCTGCACAGGACATTTTGCAGCGAAGGCTTATTTATCAGACCATGCTTGAGAGGCGGAGGCTGATCCCGTGTTATGCCGGAAAACTGAATCTGGTTTTGACCGAGACCGGAGATGTTTATCCCTGCGAGTCTTTGAATCGAAAGATGGGAAATGTAAGAGATTGCGATTACAATATGGGAAAGGTGTTGCGGTCAGCAGGGGCAAAAAAAGTCATTCATTCAATCCAGAAAAACGGCTGCTACTGCTCCCACGAGTGCTATTTTATGACAAATATCCTGTTTAATCCGAGGATGTATCCCGCATTGGCAAAGGAATATCTGCAATTATAATTTCTATTAAACCTTAATACTTTTTCGCATCCTGAATAAATCGCTTTTTGCCCATAGCCAGAACAGGCTCTTTAAACCCTTGCCTGCAACTTTCAGGTCGTTTATATTTCTGATTCCGAGGACTCTTCTGAGTAAAAATAAGGGTCGGGAGTAGAACCTCCTGAATGCGATTGAACGCAGCTTTAAAATCTCCTCTCTCGTCATTGTGTATGGAATAAATGCTGCGCCCTGATAGGTAAAGTCAGTG
>JACROP010000062.1 GCA_016214385.1 Nitrospirota bacterium | reverse complement strand
TACGGGCCAATTACAGATAATGCCGGAGGCATTGCCGAGATGGCGGAGCTTCCTAAAGAGATCCGTGCAATTACTGACCCCCTCGATGCAGTTGGAAATACAACTAAGGCAGTTACAAAGGGGTATGCCATTGGCTCTGCCGGTCTTGCTGCACTTGTGCTTTTTGCAGAATACTCAAGGTCTTTTGGAACAAGCATGTCATTTGAACTTGCGAATCCAAAGGTATTAGCAGGTCTTTTTATTGGTGGTCTCCTGCCTTATTATTTTGGCTCACTCCTTATGGAGGCAGTTGGAAAGGCTGCTGGTGGTGTTGTTGAGGAGGTTAGAAGGCAGTTTCGTGAGATTAAAGGAATTATGGAAGGAAAGGCAAAACCTGAATATGGGACATGTGTTGATATTGTTACAAAGGGTGCAATCAAACAGATGATGGTTCCTGCACTTATTCCAGTAGCAGCACCGATTCTCGTAGGGTTTATTTTAGGGAGGGAGGCCCTCGGTGGAGTCCTTATCGGAAGTATTATTACAGGACTTTTCCAGGCAATAGCCATGACAAGTGGCGGTGGTGCCTGGGATAATGCCAAGAAGTTCATCGAAGACGGCATGTACGGTGGTAAAAAATCTGACGCCCATAAGGCAGCCGTCACAGGCGACACAGTTGGTGACCCATATAAGGACACAGCAGGCCCTGCAATCAACCCGATGATCAAGGTTATAAATATCGTTGCACTGCTGATTGTTCCACTTTTAATTAAATTTGCACGATAAGATATTGCATTAAAAGGCCAACAGGATGCGCTGTCGGCCTTTTGTTTAGTCAGGCAACCCCGTATTTAATACGGGGCTGACCTATTTACCTAAAATAGCCGAGGCATCTCGGTACGAGTCGATTCCGACTTGCCTCGGATGAGAATTGGATTAAGATGCTTAACATGAGATGAGGATTGAATTAATATGCTAAATATGAGCTCTGTAGAACCGGTAAAACTTTTCCTGAATAGCAGGTTTAAGTTCAGGTGCCATAAAGGTATTGAATGTTTCACAAAATGTTGCAGTGGCATAGATATCCTCCTCACCCCTTATGACATCCTCAGGATAAAGAATAGACTGGAGATTTCATCAGGGGAATTCCTCGAAAAATATACTTACACCCATATCGATGAAAAGTCCTCATATCCATTCGTCATGCTCGGGATGCTTGACGATGAAAAGAAAAGCTGTCCCTTTGTTACACCGGAAGGCTGCACAATATATGCAGACCGCCCTGTAAACTGCCGATATTATCCTATCGGTCAGGGGATATTAAAAAAACAGGAAGGCGAATCAATTATTAATGAGGAATTTTACTTCTTCGTCAGAGAGTCTCACTGCCTCGGTTTTAAAGAAGATAAGGAGTGGACAGTAGAGGAATGGAGGGTGGACCAGGAAGCCTCACTCTATGATGAGACCAACAGGGAATGGAAGGCATTCCTGCTTCGAAAAAACACTCCTCAACTTGATGATAAAAAGCAGAAGATGTTCTATATGGCAAGTTATGACATTGACAGGTTTTCCAGTTATATCTTCGAAAGCAATTTTCTTGAGGTCTTTGATATGGATAAGGATGAGATTGAGAGGATAAAGATGGATGAGGTAGAACTGATGAAATTCGGATTTAAGTATCTAAAGTACATTCTTATGATAGAGAAGACACTGAAATTAAAGGATAGATCATTACAGGCCTAATTCCTTCTTTAACCACTCTTTTAGAGTCTCATCTATAGGATACATCCCGGCTTTACATTCTTTAGCTTTATTCTCAACCGCATCTCTCAATAGCTCTTCAGGGACACCCTCGATCCATCCGACGGTAACACTCATATTCTGGAAGGTATTCATAACCATAAGGGTTGGTTTAGAATTCACGATCTCTATATAAAACATATATCCTTCCCTTTCCTTTACCTTTTCCTGGTATCCCTCAGTAGTTCTTGGAAAAAGCGGCTGAAAGAGTATCTCAGGTGTTATCTCCAGCTTGACCTTATTGATAATTTTCTGATTATTTCTTAGATCGTTCAAATTTAACACTTTCATTTTACTGGCCTCTTTGTTTTAATTGTTATTATGACTTAAATTAGCATATCCTTCTTTTATTTTTCCTGTCTTTATATATTATATATTAAAAATTATATCAGAGGCGGTTGCCGAACCTTGTAGTAACAAATCCTGGCGAAAGTGGAATAAAGTTTTGGAGGTATATCAGCGAAACAAATGGAGGTGAGCTGTTTGAAAAATAGCTGCGAGATTTTAGAAAGGCTTGGATGTTCTAAAAAAATAATTGCCCACACGCTCGCTGTTTCCAGAGTAGCCCTTTCCATAGCGGATAGGGTTAAGATAAAAGTAGACAGGGATTTGATTCTAAAAGGCGCACTTTATCACGATATTGGCAGATGCAGGACTCACGGTATCGAACATGCAGTGGTTGGAGCAAAAATTGCGAGAGAATTGGGGCTTTCTAATAGTGTTATAAAGATTATAGAAAGGCACATAGGAGCAGGTATAACCGCTGAGGAGGCCAAAGACCTGGGGTTACCCAGAAAGGACTATATCCCCCGTACACCAGAGGAAAAGATAGTGTCGTATGCGGACAATCTCATAAACGGTTCTAAAGAAGTGAGTTTTGAGGAAGCACTGGAGAGATTCCGCAATGTCCTGGGGAGGGACCATCCATCTATCCGAAGGTTTAAAGAAATGCATAAAGAAATTCAATCATGGATTAGCAGTACAGGGAGATCTTGACAGAGAGGGATTAAATTTTTCTTGCGGTTTCTATATCAAGATTGATCTGCTGAATCAGGGAGTTTATGTCAATAAACTTTATCTCGTCCCGGATTTTGCGGATGAAAGGTAATGTGATTTCTTCTCCGTATATGTCTTCATCAAAATCGAAAATGTTTACTTCTATAGTTAAGGTGTTTCTATCGAATGTAGGACGATACCCCACGTTCGCTATGCCGCTATAGCAGCGGTTTCTGATGAAAAGCTTAACTGCATACACACCATTGGCCGGTATTATCTCATGTATTGGTGCAATGTTAGCAGTAGGAAATCCTATAGCTTTGCCCCTTCCGTCTCCACGGACCACGATTCCTGTGATGGCGTAGTGTCTTCCTAATAGCTTTGCAGCGTGTTCAACTGCGCCGTCTCTTAACAGATTTCTTATCTTTGTGCTGCTTACGATCTCTCCATCAATTGATATCTGGTCAACTTCAACCACCTTGAAACCAAGCTTGATACCGAGGGCTCTTAATTTTGCTATATTCCCTTCGCGTCCTCTTCCAAAGCGGTAGTTATACCCGACGAATACCTCTCTGGTGTCAAGCGAGTCGCACAGAATTTCTTTTACAAAATCCTCCGGGCTCTTTAATGAAAACTCCGGGGTAAAGGGAATTTTCACAAGCACAGCAACTCCCATTTTTTTGAATAACGCTATTTTCTCTTCATAAATGCTTATCAGAGGAGGGCATTTATCAGGTGCTAATATTTTTAAAGGGTGGGGGTGAAAGGTAACAACCACGCTGGTTCCCCCGATTTCTCTTGCCCTCTCTACCACCATTTTTACAATCGCCTGATGTCCAAGGTGAAGACCATCGAAATTTCCGAGCGTGACTACGCTATTTTTGCATTTACCTGCATAAATAGTATGTGTTTATAAAAGCCCTTTTTTCGTCATTCCTGCGGAAGCAGGAATCCAGAACCTATTGAAATTACTGGATTCCCGTTTTCACGGGAATGACAGACTATAAACATATTATTTGAGAAACACTACACTAGGGCTTTATTTATTCAGCCCTGATAACGATCTCTTCGGGGAGCTGTTCTATAAGGTAGCTGAATGCCCTGTTGAGGGAATCTTCACGCTTGGATTCTAGAGTCACCATGACCTTGTATTGGGAATTATCAATAATGGGATATGACCCCACCATAACATTTGGGTTGGTTTCAACGACCCTGTAAAGTGCTGGTGCTATATCGGTTTCATGCGCTTTAATAAACACCTTTCTCAGGAGAAAAGGATTGCAGCGGAAACGTTCTTTTACTGCATCAAATCTCATTTTTAGATACTTTGGTATTCCGGGAAAGATATAGATGTTCTTAAAATATACGGCTGGGAGCCACAGGTCCTTATTTACAATAATGTCTGCACCTTCCGGGACTTCAGCCATTTTAAGGATAGTGTCATTGATGGAATCCCCGTAACGAGACCGCAGGATTTCTTCAAGTCTGGGATGTCTCATTATCCTGAGGCCAAACCCCTTTGCAATCCCTGCCATAGTAACATCGTCATGGGTTGGCCCAACCCCGCCTGCTGTAAAGGCATAGTCGAATTTTTTTGAAAATTCTGAGACTTCCCTGCCGATTTCATCAATATCATCCGGAATAATTGAAATGCGAAGGACATTGACACCCAGTGCCCTGAGCTCATCAGTTAGGTAAGGTGAATTTATATCCCTGACCTTTCCTGAAAGGATTTCATTGCCAATAATGATAATCCCTGCTGTTTTTTCCATGGTCTTGACCCTTCCATCACTTAGAGAGAGCTGTTTTTTAGCAGCAAATCTAAGACCCTCTATAATGGTGCCGAAGGCGGGAGTTGAACCCGCACGGCCTTTCGACCACTAGACCCTGAACCTAGCGCGTCTGCCAGTTCCGCCACTTCGGCTTTACCCCATTAGGAAGAAAGCCCCACCCAAACTTTCTAACGGTGTTTACATGGAAATGGCAATGTCTATTGTATTTTAGGGACATTAAAGGGAATGTCGCCTTCTATCTTAATCAATCTCAGTGGATTGCCTTCAAGATAAAATACACACAGCCCTCTGTCTTTCAATTCCCTGCCTTTTACTGTCCAGGCGCCATGCCAGCTCATATTTACAGCAATGGCTGCGCCGTGTATCTTTACCCATTTAGGATTGAAAGATAAAGTGGCTTTATCAAAAAAAAGCTCTTTTGTCGTTGCATCCAGAAGCTCTGAAGAGAGATTTTTTCGTAAGGTCTCCGTATCCTTTTCCTGATATGACGCCATGATTGATTCGATGACACTGAGGGTCTCTTTAGTCATTATTGAGTCTTCAGATGGCTTTACTTTCTTTTTAGAGCACGCAGGGAAGACAATAACAGTCAACAGAAGAGGAATAAATAAAAAAGCAAAGGTTTTTTTCATATAAGCAATTTTAACTTTTTATGGCGAGGTTTTGCAACAGGCTAAAAGATAGAATACGCCAAAAGATAGAATAAGGCTCTGCCTGCTGAAAACAGGCAGAGCCTTTGATTATCCAGGGCTTAATTCTTACCTCTCTAATGTTACTTTTCTGGTTAGTGTGTGAATTGGTATCTTGTCTCCTGGGAATAGCTGATAGGTAAGTTCCACTGTAACATCAACTGTCCTTACACCTTCAGGGAGTTTAATCTCAAAGGACTCTTTTTTAGCCTTGTAAGGCTGAAGGCTTGTGTCACGGATAATCCCTACTTTCCAATGCGCTCCATACACCATCTTCTCATCGAGGCAGGTTGTTGACTGTGGCATATAAATCTTTTCGCCTTTGAATATCTCTTTGCCATCTGCTGTCTTTGCGGTCACTTCCATGACCACTCTGTTTGGAGATGGTCAGCCATCAGGGATTCTGTGACCTGCGTTTGTTGTCACCTTTGTGTTAACAACCACCATCGGGATATGTGTTCCGGCTTTTGGGAGGAACTGATAACCCACTGTTTGCACATCAAGGGAAATTGCCTTCTTCAGAAGTTCAGAAGATTGAGGTCTGTCATTCCAGTTGGGAGCAATTAGATGGTCTGCTTTGCCGTTAACCGGCTTCATATGGCATTCCTGGCATGTCTGTGTCCCGCCGGCAGGAATATAAGCATGGATATAGCTGCCATACAAGGTTGCACACTGATATGGATTTTCAGCATCAAAATTTGGTCCTGTGCCATGACACTGGGCGCAGAATATCGCTTGATTCATAATAACGCTTTTTTTGACCTTCGTGTAAGTCTTATCTCCGTGAGCAGGCACAGCTTTTGAGCCGTATAAAACACCCTTTTCAGGCTTTCCTTCTTGAAGTCTGTGAATGATGGCCATCTCATTGTGACAGACAATACATGTAATCTGGAGTTTGCTGATCTTAGCCTTGTCTTTTGCTAAAACAGCCTGTGCTATCTCCGCTGCAACAGAATCCTCTGCAGAGGTGAGTGCTTGTGGAAGATGGCATTTAAAGCAAGGAAAATTCTTCATTGTTGCTTTTTTAGGATCCTTTGGTGTAAAGGCACTCTTTTCCACAACCGGTATTAAAAATATGCCTTCTTTTATACCCATAAGAGGTCTGGCATGGTGTGACTTCTCCCATTGTGCATAAATCTCAGCATGACATGTCTTACAGCTTGATGAGTCATACATCTTTGCGAGCTCATCAATGGTCTTTGCTTTCTGTTCAGCCAGTGCAAAAGCTGGAAGAGACAGAATAGCAAGCATCAAAAATAATCTCCAAATCATTTTTGACCCCCCTTCCAATAAATAAATGAAACCAAGCATGTAATTGTACATACAATGGTTTCATTTACCCTGAGCATAGCGAAAGGTCTCACCACGACTGAGATTCCTCGCTAACGCTCGGAATAAATGCTCCCAAAATGTTAGAATCCATTTTTGGTCACATTTAGTTAAAAGGTTACTCTTTTTAATCCCCATGTAACCACCTCCTTTCAAAGGGTTTCCGGGACTCTATTTACAGCGGATTAAAACTAAAATTTAAATTATCAGGAATATTTAAAAAATGAAGCTCTTTTCTTTGGCGAGACCCCCCCTCTTAATTAAACTCTTAGCACAAAAATAGTGAATTGTCAATATAAAATTAAATTTACAAATTACATGTAACATAATATTTAAAAATTGACTTTACTTTATCTAATAGTCATCCTCTCCAGGACATTATCATATTGTTTCTTATCTTCTTAAATTTTTTAATAATCCACTTGATAAGTAGATGGCCAAGCATATAAAAATAAAAAATAGTGTCGATTCCTTGACATTATCTGTGTTTAATTGTTAGATTATCCTAAATTTTGCCGAGAGGGGGGGGATTTGATGCCCTCTATAAGGGTTAGAGAGAACGAATCATTTGAAAATGCTCTCAGAAAGTTTAAAAAACAATGTGAGAGAGAAGGAATCCTTTCTGAGATTAAAAAGAGAGAGCATTATGAGAAACCGAGCGTCAAGAGGAAAAAGAAAGCCTTAGCTGCAAGAAAGAAGGCCGTCAAGAGGATAAGGTTTTCCGAGAGGTAGATATGTCTGTCGCTCAGAAACTTAATACTGACCTGGAAGAAGCCATGAAGGCTGCTGATAAGGAACGGGTTTCTGTTATCCGGATGATTAAAGCAGCAGCCAAGAACAGAGAGATTGAGAAAAGGAGCCCTCTCACAGATGAGGATATTTACGATGTCCTGTCATCCCTTGCCAGGCAGGGAAGGGACTCTATTGAACAGTTTTCTAAAGGCGGCAGGCAGGACTTAGTTGAAAAGGAAGAAAGGGAGCTCTTAATAATTAAATCTTATCTGCCTGAGCCGCTTACTCAGGATGAGGCGAGGGCAATGATTAAGGCTGTTATAAAAGAAACAGGAGCAACAGGCCCCAGGGATATAGGCAGGGTTATGAAGATCCTCATGCCAAAGGTAAAGGGACGTATTGACGGTAGACTCCTGAATGAACTTGTAAAAGAAGCCATCGGAGGATAGCCTCCCTACGGGTCATAGACCCACATGTTTTCGATTGAGAGGATGAATTGCGTTTAAAAGAGTTTTACGAGATCATTATAGAAAGTGGAATTAAGGCGGACCCGAGAGGTCGGGATGCTGTCTTAAAAGAGTTAGAGAAGCGAAAGGTTAAGTACCAGGAACTTAAACCAGATGAGAAAGAGACCTTTGATACTGAAAGCATTAGGAACCCGTACGCTGATACAAGGATACTGAATGGCACAGGTGAAGAAGAAGTAAAGAAGATTCTTGTTGGTATAGATATGGAAACAGGGGAAGTACTCCTTGCTGACAGACTTGCATCAAAGGGTCATGCTATAGACCTTATTGTTTCCCACCACCCCGAGGGCAGGGCTTATGCAAATTTTTACGAAGTCATGCATATGCAGGCAGACATATTAAACAGGGTTGGCGTCCCTATTAATATTGCTGAGGACCTCCTTGAGGGAAGGATTAAAGAGGTGGAGCGAAAGGTTTCTCCTGTTAATCACACGAGGGGCGTAGATGCCGCCAGGCTTCTTGGCTTTCCGTTTATGTGTATGCATACACCATCCGATAATATGGTCGCAAATTATCTGCATCGACTTTTTAATGAGAAGGGGCCTGATACCCTTGATGACATCATGAAGATTCTGAAAGAAATCCCTGAATATCAGGAGGCTGCTAAAAATAATGCTGGTCCAAAGTTCCTCATTGGCTCTAAAGACAGGAAGGCAGGTAAGATTTTTGTGGATATGACAGGAGGAACCGAGGGCTCAAAAGATATCTTTGAGAGCCTTGCCAATTCAGGTGTTAGCACAATAGTAGCAATGCATCTTGGCGAGGAGCACAGAAAAGAGGCCGAGAAGAATCATATAAATGTAGTGATTGCAGGGCATATCTCAAGCGATAATCTCGGCATGAATTTACTACTTGATGAAGTGGAAAGAGTAAAACCCCTGGATGTTATCCCGTGCTCCGGATTTAGACGTTTCAGCAGAGTAAACACCACCGTTGCATAAATGCTGTTGCTGAACCCTTTGAGTGAAAGGGAACACAATTGTCAATTATCAATGAGCAATTAGCAATGCTAAATTTTCAATAACTTTCTTTGACTTTTAACTTTGAATTTTACATTTTGAATTTCTATTATGCCTTCTTACGACAGAACCCTTGAAGAGATAAAGAGCAGGGTGGATATAGTGGATTTGATATCCGGATATGTCTCCCTGAAAAAGAGCGGTCAGAACTGGAAAGGCCTCTGCCCCTTCCATTCAGAAAAAACCCCATCATTTATAGTAAGCCCCTCAAAACAGATATATCACTGCTTTGGCTGCGGAATTGGGGGAGACGTGTTCAGTTTTATTGTGCAGCAGGAAAATACATCCTTCAACGAGGCAGTAAGTCTCCTTGCAAAAAAAGCCGGGGTGACTTTGCCGAAATTTCAAGACAATGCAATTAATAATAAACAGAGAGAAATGCTGCTTAGCCTTTACCGGGACTCCATGATGTTTTACAGGGATGCCCTTAAAGGCAATCCTGAGGCTGAGGATTATCTTAAAAGTAGAGGAATAGACAATTTTTCTAAGGATAGCTTTTCTCCCGGGTATGCACCCAGGGAGTGGGACAGGCTTTTAACTCATCTCAGGAAAAAAGGTTATCCTGTTGAGGCTATAAAAAAAGCCGGGCTTATCATTCAGGGGCCAAAGGGCTATTATGATACTTTTAGAGGAAGGATTATTTTCCCCATATTCGACCTTCAGGGAGAAGTTACAGCATTTGGAGGCAGGGTCTTAGATAACTCTGAGCCTAAATATTTGAACTCACCTGAAACCCCGATCTTTAACAAAAGCAGGACACTCTACGGCCTGAATCTTACGAGGGATTCTATCAAGAAGATGGACTCTGTCATTTTCGTTGAAGGCTATCTTGATGTTATCTCCTGTCACAGGTTTGGTTTTACAAATGTGGTTGCGCCACTCGGCACGGCCCTTACAGAGGGACACGCTAAGTTGATGAAAAGATTTACCGATAATGCCACC
>JACROP010000061.1 GCA_016214385.1 Nitrospirota bacterium | reverse complement strand
TAGTGTAGTGTTTCTCAAATAATATGTTTATAGTCTGTCATTCCCGTGAAAACGGGAATCCAGTAATTTCAATAGGTTCTGGATTCCTGCTTCCGCAGGAATGACGAAAAAAGGGCTTTTATAAACACATACTATTTATGGGACGCAACCCTAGGAATGACAAGTGAAGGGCTCGGAATGACAGAAAAGAGACTTTTTCAACAGGCTGCTAAATTTTTAGAAATGTTCTGAGAAATGAAATAAATCTTTCAATATCCTTCAAAAAAGCACCGGTAACTTTATCTATGCCTTTAATCAGGGGCGACATTTTGGTTTCTTCAAGTTCAAAGCCATAGATGCTTCTTACGAGATGCCTGAATTTGAGATATTCCTCAAGCTGTCTCTCCGTAGCACTGCTTAAAACAGGAGGTCGCAGGCCTTTAATATCAAGGGCCATATTTTTCAGAAGTCTTTTGTGCCAGTCAAGGCTTTGCGGGATTCTGCCATTTATCTCACCTGCTACCTTCTCGAATATTCTCTCGCAGGCGGTATAAAAATTATGGAGTTTAAGGGCAAGACTTTCAATTATATATTCTCTTTCATTTTTTGAAGTCTTTTTCAGTTTCCTGGCTGCTATCTTTATTTCATCCCTCAGGAGGCTGATGTTTGAGAGTTCTTCTTCTATCTCGGCAATAAAGGTGAGAATTTCTTCACGGCTTTTTTTCATAGAGCACTATCCCTTTCTTTATGCTGTCTCTGATAAGCCCCCTGCATTCCTCAATAAGCTTTATATCAACCTTCGTATCTATAAGATTCTCTACTTCAGTCCATGCTTTAAAAAAAATTCTCGGCGAAAGACCAGAAATAGCAAGGTCTATATCAGAACTAATATGATACCTTCCTTTCGGGAGAGAGCCAAAGAGTATTACTTTCTCCACACCGTATTTCTCTGCAAGAAATATCGCGGCCCTCTTTGCCTTTGAGAGTGCCCTTTTCCTTTCAGCTTTAAGTTCTTCTTCCTCGATGGCCTCCCTCTGTTTCCACGCCTTGATATATTCGGTATACGTTTTCATATTTTTTAGTATAATGTAAACAAAGTGATAGGGCAAGGAATTAAAGAACACTATGGATAGATTTTATTACAAAGACATGGTCGCTTTACCATGACCACGCTATTAGCAAGTAGATACATGCTTGAGGAGATTTTAAAACCGTAAGGAATTAGAAAGGTTTAAATTATTCAGGCTGTCTTGCCGGCCAGCTACCCTCGTAGCCAACAACCATGTCTATATCCTGCTCTCCTTCAATAAATAGTGAAGGGTGATTCCTTATCAGTGACTTTATAAGGAAGCATTTTGCCTCAACAGGAAGTATTGAATAAAAGGGAGACTCCCTTAAAACAGCTATGAGAGATTCTTTTCTTTTCTCTTCCATAATTCGACAACCTCCTTACTCAAAAGTTAAAGCAAGAGATGTGCCAGATTGCTAAAAACCTTTAAGAGAGGTTTTACAAAAGTCTCACCACAGAGGACACAGAGCTATGATTTGGAGCAATGGAGTGATGGAGTATTTGATTGGAGTATTGGAGTAATGTCTATTTAGTATTAAATATTAATTAGTTAGTAGTCATTACTCCAATACTCCAGTACTCCATTGCTCCATTTTTCTTTACACTTTTCTCGTGAGCTCAGTGTTCTCTGTGGTTTAAAAATAGTTTTTACAAAAAGCTCAATAGTAGGAAAATTGTGTAAAAGATTACCAATTTGTGTAAAGAAAGTTTACACTTCTTTTTCCCAAAAGAGGCAATAATATTCCCTCTTTAGCAAAGAGGCGGAAAGGAGAGGAAAAATCCCGAATATTTTGTGACTCAACTGTAATTCCCTTACTGATGGCATAATGTGATTTATTTTATCAAACTTACGGGTTTCCCGATAAAGTCGGGACAAAATTGAACCCACGGGATATCAAGTTAAGGGGGGAGTGTCGGTGTCAGTGTCGGTGTCGGTGTCAAGGAGAGGGGAAATTTCAGGGGGGGGAAGGGTCAGATGCCGTATTTCTTTTTGAGGCTGTAAAGGCTCGGGCGGCTCAGGCCCAGCATCTTTGCAGCCTTTGTTACATTATTGCCGCAGCTTTCGAGAGCTTCTTTGATTTTCTGCTTTTCAACCCTCTCCCTCACATCCTTCAGGAGGGTCTCTTTTTCCACAGGTTCATCTTGAACAGACAGGTCTAAATCCCGGGGCCTTATGGAATCATCGCTGGCCATTACAATAGCCTTCCTGACCTTATTTATCATTTCCCTGACATTGCCAGGCCAGCCGTAACTCTTTATAGCATTTACAGCATCCTCTGTAAATGCCTTTGATACGCCCATCTCCTTTGAAAATTTTTTAAGAAAATATTTCGCAAGGACTGCCTTGTCCTCGTCCCTTTCCCTGACAGGTGGAAGATTTACGGTAAAGGCATCCAGTCTGTAATAGAGGTCATTCCTGAATTTGCCATTTGCAATTGCAGATTCAAGGTTACAGTTGGTTGCAGCTATAAGTCTCACGTTTACTTTCCTGCCGCTACCGGCCCCTATCCTCTCCACAATCTGGTTCTCGAGGAATCTCAGGAGCTTTGCCTGAAGGTTAGGGGAAAGCTCTCCTATCTCATCCAGGAAAAGGGTGCCGCCGTCTGCATGCTCGAATTTACCTTTCTTGCTGGTATAGGCTCCGGTAAATGCACCCCTCTCATAGCCGAACAGCTCTGCCTCAAGGAGGGTTTCCGGGATAGCCGCACAGTTTATCGGAACGAATACCTTATCCTTCCTCGTGCTCCTTTCATGAATTGCAAGGGCAGTGAGCTCCTTGCCTGTCCCGCTTTCTCCTAAAATGAGGACAGGTATATCTGTAGGAGCTACTTTCCTGATTTTGGAGAACACCTCTAACATTACATTGCTTGTCCCGACAAACTCTTGAAACTCCTCGCTAACCCCTATCTTCAGGATATCTGCATCCATAAAATTAATCAGCCTTTGTACCTGGTCTGCTACCAGATTGCCTGCCTTGGAATACAGTTTCTTGAGGAGGTGCATTTTTTCGTGGTATTCAAAATATCCAGGAGAATTGAATGTAAGCTCCCAGCCGCAGGTCTTGCAGACAGATGGGATTACCTCATACTTCTCACCGCAGTATGGACACTCGTCAAAATCATTCATGTTATCAGTGATGTATTTCCAGAGTTTAATTTTTGTGGCAACATCAAGGCCATAAAAATTTATGGCAATACCGTTTGTGTCTTTCCTGATAATCTTGCCGCTGTGTTCAAAAAGCCCGTACCTGGGCAGATCATATCTCAGAAGAATAGTATCTCCAGCCTTTTCTTCGGCAGAGCGAAAATGGCCTTCGAGGAAAGCACCATCTATGCTGAGGTCGGTAATCGTTGCCTCTGACTTTACAAGTTTTGCATCTACCTTTACAGGAAGGTCTGTTGTAATTCGAGGATACAAACGTGCCATCAATACCCCCTTGAGCTTCAGGTTTTACATTTTACAGCGCAAAGACGTCAAATTGTAACTGCAAGCTTAATACAACCGAAAACCCCCAACAACTCTCGGCGGGCCCGTCATTAATTTCTAAATACCAAATTTAAATGAGCCCGTCAAGTAAAAAATTATGCATATACAAAAAATTTATACGGATATTAAACTCTTGTTACATTTTATCTTAACTAAAAAAAAAATCGTGTCAATATGTTATTTTTTTGACACCCATGTTTGCTACTGTTCTTCCGACATTTTTGTGGGTAAAATAACCACAGAGGCACCGAGACACAGAGAAAAAAAATAGGAGTCCCGACCTGTCGGACAAACCTGAACCCGCTTCATAATGTCGTCATTCCCGCAGTTTTTAAGCGGGAATCCAGAGAATAAAAGGACTGGATTCCGCATCAAGTGCGGAATGACAGCTTATAGGCAGTATACTTATACGTCCTTCCCCCTTTACCATATGCTGTCCAAGAAATCTTATTTTGGATAGATGTGATCTGTTGACTTAATTTATAAATTAAGATTATTTTTAACTATGGAAAAAGTTGTTTCCACCAATAGAAAGGCATATCACGACTATTTTATAGAAGACACCTATGAGGCAGGAATGATGCTCACAGGCACAGAAGTCAAATCCCTGAGAGAGGGCAAGGCAAATCTGAAAGACAGTTATGTGCTCATAAAAGGGGGCGAGGCATTTTTGCTCAACTGCCATATAAGCCCTTACAGCCACGGCAATATTTTAAACCATGACCCGCTCAGGACAAGAAAACTCCTGCTTCACAGAAAAGAAATTGAAAAATTATGGGGAAAATTAACTCAAAAAGGATATACACTCGTGCCCCTGAAGATATATTTTAAGGACAGCAGGGCAAAAGTCGAGATTGCCCTCGCCAGAGGCAAAAGACAGTATGAAAAGAGGGAGGCAATAAAAGAGAGAGAGGCTAAAAGAGAAATGGATAGAGCACGCAGGGCAAGAGGCTAAAATAATAACTTTTAACTTTCATGGTGGAGGCGGCGGGAATCGAACCCGCGTCCGAAAGTACTACACCGCGGCATCTACATACTTAGCTTACTTACTTTCTTTTGGAATCAGGGCTGCCAGTAAGCGGGCATCCTTGATTCCTATCCCTTAAAGTCTTACCTAAAGGTTAAAGGAGAGACCTTTAAGCCAGCCTGCTTTCTGACGCCTCTCCTGGGGCACAGGCAATCCCAGGGAAGCGTGCTGCTTAAGCAGCAAGTGCCAATTCAGTGTTGGCTTTTGTATTTGTTTCCTGCCTTTTTACGTGGTGACAGGGCCACGGTATGCAGCCAGGGCTTCATAACCCCCGTCGAGGCCTATCGCCCCCTATGTATAATTATAGCATACATCTATCTGAAAAATTCCAGGTCAAAATAGACAAAAAGTTTACTCTATCAATCCTTCCAGAGATAGAGCGCAGGAATGAAAGAATTAATCCCAAAAAATGCGTTAACCACAGAGACACGGAGACACTGAGAAATGATCTATCATGCGGGTTCAATTTTGTAAATTGAACCCTTAGTTAGCAAGTCGATATACTTTTAATTTGCAGGTTTAATCTGTAAGTAGAAATTTAAGGAGTCCCGACCTGTCGGGACAAACCTGCTCCCGCAGAGAAGATAGAGAGGAAAGAGGATAATAGAAAAACAAAAATGTGACATTTTAAAATGGTAACATCAATTGCATTTTTTTTCTTGACAAAATTCCTCTAATACTGTATTTTTCCTTCAACTTAAAGGGGGTGAGATTTGCCCGGATTCCATTTAGAAGGGGGGTAGAAAATTGAATGCTTTAGGTACCCATCTTTTGGTGGAGTTGAGGGAGTGCAACTCCAGAATTTTAGACAATTTAGAAAAAGTCCAGGATGCACTGGTCACCGCTGCTAAAATGGCAAAGGCTACGATAGTTGATGTAGCTTTCCATGAATTTAACCCCTTTGGGATAAGCGGTGTGGTTGTTATTGCAGAGTCCCACCTTACCATCCATACATGGCCTGAGTATGGATACGCTGCTGTAGACATTTTCACATGTGGAGATGTAATCAAGCCCGAAGAAGCAGCCGCCTATCTCATCAAGCGCTTTGAGAGCAAAAATCCTTCAATCGTTGAGATAAAACGTGGAATACTCTCAACCATGAATGAGAAGCTACCTCATAAGGCCTCTGATGAAGAGTTCCAGGTGGTATCTTGAACTCCTTCATGAACTCCTTCACGCAAGATGAAGGACACCCCCCATAGATTCTAACGGGGTTTACTCCTTTTTATCCGTCAGAGAAGCAAGTCCTGGTAAATCTTTGCCTTCGAGGAGCTGAAGTGTAGCGCCGCCGCCTGTTGAAATAAAGGATATACTCTCCGATACACCTGCCCTGTGCACAGCCAGATTGGTATCGCCGCCACCTGCAATGGTAAGGGCGTAAGCATCGGCAACTGCATGGGCGATTGCAAAGGTTCCTCTCGAGAAAGCGTCAATCTCAAATACCCCCATTGGGCCATTCCACAGTATGGTCTTTGCATTACTCAGGGCCTCTGAAAAAAGTTTTACAGAGGCAGGGCCTATATCAAGTGCCCTCCAGCCTTTCGGTATTTCAAGTGTGGGGACAATCTTGGTCTCAGCCCCAGGTTCAACACTCTGGGCAATAACGCAGTCTACAGGGAGATAAAACTTCACACCCTTGGCTTTAATTTTCTTCCTTATCATCTGGGCGTAATCAAGCATATCCTCTTCAACGAGGGAATCCCCGACTTCATAGCCCATTGCCTTTATAAAGGTAAAGGCCATCCCACCGCCTACAATTACCTTATCAACTTTTGTCTCAAGGTTTTCAAGCACACCTATCTTGCCTGAGACCTTTGCACCGCCGAGTATTGCCACAAAAGGTCTCACAGGGTTATTTATAACGCCCTGAAGATATTCAACCTCTTTGCGCATAAGAAAACCCGCAGCAGAGGGAAGAAACTTTGGTATGCCAACAATTGAAGCATGCGCCCTGTGAGCAGCGCCAAAGGCATCGTTTATAAAGTAGTCAGCAAGCATTGAGAGAGCCCTGGCAAATTCCTCATCATTCTTCTCTTCTTCTATATGGAATCTAAGATTTTCAAGGAGCATTATATCTCCTTCCTTCATCTTTTCAGCCATGGCCTCAACCTGCGGCCCGATACAATCAGGCGCAAACATTACTTCTTTGCCTGCTAATCGCTGGAGCCTTTTTGCAACCGGTGCAAGACTCAATCGCAAATCCACTTTGCCCTTGGGCCTTCCAAGATGAGAGGCGAGAATTACTTTTGCCCCTTCGTCAATTGCATAGTTTATTGTTGGAAGTGCTGTGCGTATTCTCCTGTCGTCTGTTATCTTTAGATTCTCATCAAGGGGCACATTGAAGTCTACTCTTATAAAAAGCCTCTTACCCTTTATATTCAGGTCTTCGATTGTTAATTTGTTTATAATGCCTTTTATGGGGGCAACGAGGTTGTTTCTTGCCATTTTCTTTACCTCTTACCTGTAAGATATATGATTAAATCCCTCAAGCGTGAGCTGTAACCCCATTCATTGTCATACCAGGCAAGGACTTTGACCATCCTGTTCTCAATAACTTTTGTAAGGGTTGCATCCACAATGGCTGAATGAGAATTGCCATTGAGGTCTATGGAGACAAGGGGCTCTTCTGAATACTGCATTATACCTTTCAGAGGGCCTTCTGCTGCTTTTTTTAATGCCCCATTTACTTCTTCAGCGTTTGTGTCTTTACTTACTTCAGCAACAAGGTCTACAACAGAGACATTCGGGGTGGGAACCCTTATAGCCATTCCGTCGAGCTTGCCCTTGAGCTCTGGCAGAACAAGGCCAACAGCCTTGGCAGCGCCTGTTGTGGTCGGAATCATTGAGAGTGCTGCAGCCCTTGCCCTCCTCAGGTCTTTGTGAGGCAAATCAAGGATTCTCTGGTCATTTGTATAGGAGTGTATTGTTGTCATAAGGCCCCTTATAATTCCAAATCCCTTATGTATTACCTTTGCAACAGGCGAGAGGCAGTTTGTAGTGCAGGAGGCATTGGAGATTATTCTATGTTTTGAAGGGTCAAGGCTATCCTCATTGACACCGAGGCATACTGTTATATCAGGTTCCTTGGCCGGGGCAGAGATGATAACCCATTTAGCCCCGGCTTCTATGTGCTTTGATGCGCCTGCCCTGTCTGTAAATCTCCCTGTTGACTCAATGGCCACATCGACTTTAAGCTCTTTCCATGGAAGGGCAGAAGGCTCGGTTATCGCAAGGACTTTTATTTCTCTGCCATTTACAGTTATACTGTCTCCTTTAGAATCAACATCAGCCTTAAAAATCCCATGGACAGAGTCGTATTTTAAGAGATGCGCTAAAGTCTTTGCGTCTGTCAGGTCATTAATAGCGACAATATCAATTTCCGGTTTACCGAGACTCGCCCTGAGAAAATTCCTTCCGATCCTTCCAAAGCCGTTGATAGCAACTCTTGCAGCCATACAATACCTCCATAGTTAAGTTTACCCAGATCCAGATATAAGGTTTAATAATATAAGGTTTTAATAAGTAGGGTCGAGGCGGCGCCTCGACCCTACTTCCGTCAGACGTGTCCTTATTGTATCAACCTTTCAGGGCTTAATCAAGCGGGGTTTTTACGGCCGAAAGATAGAGATAGGGAAGGCGGGTGGTTGTATCTAATCTGGAATGCGCAGGCGTTTAAGCTTTTCGATTAAAGTTGTCCTGTTAAGTTTGAGGTATCGTGCTGCTCTGCTTTTTATGCCGTTTGATGCCCTCAGGGCCTGAAAGATGAGTTTCTTTTCAAACTCCTCAAGCACATTGTTAAGGTCAATTCCATTCTCAGCCAGTACTAAATCTACACCATTAAAACTGTTCATTGTTGACTGATCACTATTCACTGTTTGCAGGTCTCTAATTTTTACAACATCATTTTCTCGGTACGAGTCGATTCCGACTTTGAAGATCTCCATGTGCTCAACAAGATCCTTACTACATTTCTCTTTTAATGGTTGTTTAAGGTCAAGGTTTTCCTTCCCGAGTTTTTTGAACTCAACAGCTTTTTTTATTGTACCTGATAGATCATCAGGCCTGAAAGGTTTTGTTATATAATGAAACGCTCCAACCTTCATGGCTTCTACTGCGTTATCTATGGTTCCATAGGCAGTCATCATTATAATGTTTGCCTGAGGGTCAAAACTCTTAAGTTCCTTTATTACCGACACTCCATCAATCCCTCTCATAATTAAATCACATAACACTACGCCGAAACTCTCACGTTTATACTCTGCTATACCAGTAAGACCATTATCGCATGCCATAACCTCATAACCTTCTTTTTCGAGAAAATTCTGAAGAGTATACCTGGCTATCTTATCATCATCGATTACAAGAACCTTTTCAGAACTCATGTCATATATATGACACTGAAATACAACGATTGTCAAGGACTTTTACAAAAATTCCAAAGAAATTTTTATTGCCTATGAAAATCCCTTAAAAAACACGTGGTTGGAAGCATAGAGGCAGTGTACACATTCCCCTTTTTACCCGCTGATTCGCCTGATTCTTGCTCCCAGGGACCGAAGCTTTTCTTCGATTCTTTCATAACCCCTGTCAAGGTGGTATACCCTGTCAATTACAGTGCTTCCTTTTGCAGCAAGGCCTGCGAGGACAAGGGAGGCACTGGCCCTCAGGTCTGTTGCCATAACAGGTGCGCCACGAAGCGATTGAACGCCTTTTACAGTAGCTGTTGAGCCTTCTACTGTTATATCAGCTCCCATTCTCTTTAATTCAGCAACGTGCATGAATCTGTTTTCAAAGATATTCTCTGTGATAAGGCTTGTGCCATCTGCTATGGACATCAGGGTCATAAACTGGGCCTGCATGTCAGTCGGAAAACCCGGATAGGGCATGGTCTTTATATCTACGGGCTTTGGCCTGTCAGGTCCTTTTGCCTTTATCCCATCCTTATCATATTTAATATCAAGTCCTGTCTCCTTAAGTTTAATTACGATAGAATCTATGTGTTCGGTGTTACAGCCCCTGACTTTTATATTACCTCCGGTTATTCCTGCAGCAGTAAGGAAAGTGCCTGTCTCTATCCTGTCGGGTATTATTTTATGATTAAGGGGCTTAAGAGTTTCCACCCCTTTTATCCTGAGCGTCTTTGTCCCTGCCCCTTCGATATGAGCTCCCATTGAAATCAATGCATTTGCGAGGTCTACGACTTCAGGCTCACATGCTGCATTCTCAATTGTAGTAGTCCCCTCGGCAAGACAGGCTGCCATCATTAAGTTCTCTGTGCCTGTAACAGTTGATATGTCAAAGTAAATGGAGGCGCCTTTAAGCCGCTTTGCCCTGGCATTTATATAACCTTCTTTGAGGATTATCTCTGCGCCCATTTTCTCAAGGCCCATCAGATGAAGGTTTATCGGCCTTTCTCCGATGACACACCCACCTGGAAGAGAGACCTTTGCCTTCCCCATCCTCGCAAGAAGCGGCCCGAGGACAAGGACAGAGCCACGCATTGTCTTGACAAGGTCATAGGGGGCCTCTACAGAGTTTATACTACTGGTCTGAATGATGACTTTGTTGTCCTCAAAGTGAAAATCAGCACCGAGGTTGCTGAGAAGCCTTCCCATTGTTTTTATATCTTTAAGGTCGGGGATATTGGATATATGGTTTTCTCCAGAAGCAAGAATCGAAGATGTCATTATAGGAAGGGCTGCGTTTTTTGCGCCACTTATCTGAACCTCTCCACTGAGTTTTATCCCGCCCTCAATTACAATTTTATCCATGCCTGATGCCTCTGTGCCTTAGTGCCTCCTGCCTTTGACTTGCAGGTTTTTGACTGATGACTATCCTTTCTATTCCTGCATAGTCTCTTGAGATTTTTATTTCGCTGAATCCTGCTGAAAGCATTATACCAGCAACCTTGTCTGCCTGCCCTGCCCCAAGCTCTAAAGCAATACAACCACTTTCAGATAAGAATTTCCCGGCATCATTTATTATTGCCCTGTAAAAATCAAGGCCGTCCGTGCCGCCATCGAGGGCATTCAGGGGTTCCCAATCTTTAATTTCTTGCGGGAGGCCTTTAATTTCCTGTGAGACGATGTATGGTGGATTTGAGACAATAAGGTCAAAATGGCCGAGTTTTGCAATTGGCTGAAATAATGGGCCTTTGAGAAATGTTACATTTTTGACCCCATTTATTTCTGCGTTCTTTTCTGCATATCCAAGCGCAATCTCAGACGTATCAGTACCGTAAACCTGTGCCTCAGGGAACTTTTTTGCTAAGGCAATTGCAATACATCCACTTCCAGTGCAGAGGTCGAGGATTTTCAGTGACAAGTGACGAGTGACGAGTGACTTTTCAAGAGACGAGTGACAAGTGACGAGTGACTTTTCAAGAGACGAGTGACGAGTGACGAGTGACGAGTTATTATATTTACTTGTCTCTTGTCTCTTGTCTCTTGTCTCTATCTTTATGGCTTCTTCTACTAAAAGCTCTGTCTCAGGCCTTGGGATTAAGACCCCATGCCCGACTCTGATTCTAAGTCCCAG
>JACROP010000060.1 GCA_016214385.1 Nitrospirota bacterium | reverse complement strand
GCAGTCAGGTTATAAGCCCTGTTCCATTTCTTGAGCTCTCGAAGGTAAAGGACAAAGGCATTAACCTGCCATTCTGAAGGGACAAGCCCCAGTCCTCTGAGTCCATTTTCTATAAGCACCTCTATCTTTTTACCTTGCATGATAGAATTTTTTGCTGAAACTCCTTAATAATGAATATAATAAGATTGAATGATTTTTAAGGCAAGGGCTGAGTAACGACTGTGGAATATATTAAGCTCAGGGGACATCATTTGATATGCCTGCATTTCTTCAGCGGTGAGGGCTATAGCCCTGAGTTTGTGACCAACCTTCATGAACTTATAAAGAGGCTCGCTGATGAGGTTCTCTTAGTATATGAAAGAGCAGATGATGTCTGTCTGAAATGTCCATATTTAAAAGATGGTAAATGCCTGTATAGCGAAGACTCTGAGAAAGAGATAATGGAGATGGACAAGAAAGCCCTTGAACTGCTAAAAATAAAACCTGAAACAAAGATTAACTGGCAGACAATAAAAGAGCGGCTGCCAGGGATATTTAGAGAATGGTTTCTAACCTATTGCACAGGTTGCGCATGGAAAAAGGCATGTATTAATAGTCCGCTATGGCAGGAACTTAACATGCAACGATGCACGAAAGCCTAAAAATAGAGATAGCACTATAAAATGTAATAAAACTAATATATTAGATAGGGAAGGCTGGTGAAGAATTCCTATACGACACCTTATAAAAAAGAACGTTATGGAATTAACAAAAAACATTGAAACTAAAAGGCTAAAACAGAATATAAATCCCGATGCTTCGGGATAGAAATTCTGAGACAGCCTTCCCTATCTATATCTTTATCTATATCTTTGGGGGAAGCAGCTCAACCATGGTGAGATTTTAATGCGATTCAGAATGGAAAAATGGGAACCGGCTGTTGATAAGAGGGTATTGGTCCTTCTTTCAGGGATTACATGGAGCGGGGTAGGAATAGTACTCTGTATTTCCGCATTCAGATGGCTATCACAGATGGAGAGCAATCAAGGTATTCTTCTGACTTGTCTCGGGCTGTTTTCCTCTCTGCTCATTCACCGCTTCGGTCTTCTGAGGCTTGTCAACAAAAACATCAGCCGCATCCTCCCGATGAAGAGGAAAGTGTGCATTTTTGCCTTTCAGGCATGGAAGAGTTATCTCATCATAGCTTTAATGATAGTTTTGGGGACAGCCCTCAGACACTCGGACATTCCAAAACACTACTTAGCAATTATCTATATAGCGATGGGCAGTGCATTAATCCTTTCAAGCATCCGCTACTTCAGGTTTTTTGTTACACTGGTGACGAAAGGGGAATGATCTCCCATGATGTCAGGCAGCTTTCTTCCTGATAAAAAATAAGACGATTCCAATAAGAATCATCCCGCTGCTGAGGAGCTGTCCCATGGTAAAGTGGCCGAGGATAAAACCGAGCTGGACATCAGGCTCCCTGAAAAATTCCACGAAAAATCTGAAGGCACCGTAGAGAAATAGAAAGGCTGAAAGGAGGATGCCCTTTTTTGAAACCCTGTCCTTCAGAAACCAGAGAATTAAGAACAATAAAAAGCCTTCAAGAAAGGCCTCATAAAGCTGGGATGGATGCCTCGGGATATCCCCTCCTCCAGGAAATACCATAGCCCACGGCACATCTGTAGCCCTTCCATATAGCTCAGCATTTATGAAGTTACCTATCCTTCCAAGGCCAAGGCCTATGGGAGCAGTAACAGCGACCAGGTCTGCTAAGAGCCAGAAGTCAAGTCTGTTTCTAAAAGTAAAAAGAATGCCTGCTAAGATGGCACCAATAAAGCCTCCGTGGAAAGACATCCCTCCATGCCAGACAGCAAAGACATCGAGTGGATTTTTGAGATAATAACTTAAGTTATAGAACAGGACATAACCCAGTCTTGCTCCAAAGATAAGTCCGACAATTAAATAAAAATAGAGGCTTTCTACAGTTTTTCTGGATATCGCCAGCTTTTTCTTCTTTACCTGATATTGCACAAGAAGATATGAAGATAAAAACCCTATGAGATACATCAGCCCATACCATCTGAACTCAAAGGGGCCAATCTTAAAAATATATGGGCTTATTTCTGGATAAGGGATCATTTTTTGCTGCGCCTGTGCCTTTCTATTGCTACTAAAAGCAGGGATATGGCAGCAGGGGTTATGCCCGGGATCCTGCTTGCCTGACCAAGGTTAATGGGCTTTACCTCTTTGAGTTTTTCCACTATTTCTTTTGAGAGCCCGCATATACCCTGATATACAAAATCTTCAGGCATCCGTTTATCTTCAAGTTTCTTGAATTTTTCTGCTGCCTCTGCCTGGCGCTGAATATAGCCTTCATATTTTGTTCGAATCTCGACCTGATTTACTGCATCCTGAGACAGTCCTTTAGGTGGCGGTGAAACCTTTGCTATTTCTTTATATGTAATTTCGGGTCTTTTAAGTAGTTGATAGAGGGTCGTGTCCTCTTTTATTTCAGAACCGCCGAGTTCTTTCAGTACAGGGTTTATTGCTTCGGGTTTAACCCTTGTTGACTTAAGCCTCCTTAATTCATCATCAATTAGAGTTTTTTTCTCTATGAATGCCCCGTAACCCTCTCCTTTAATAAGACCGAGGCTGTAGCCTTTCTCCATCAGCCGTAAATCAGCATTGTCCTGCCTTAGTAAAAGCCTGTATTCTGCGCGGGATGTAAACATCCTGTATGGCTCGTTTGTCCCTTTTGTTATAAGGTCGTCAATCAAGACACCAATATATGCCTCATGCCTTCCAAGTATCAGCGGCTCCTCACCTTTAATTTTCAGGGCTGCATTTATCCCTGCCATAAGGCCCTGGGCCGCAGCTTCCTCGTATCCTGATGTCCCATTAATCTGTCCTGCAAGGAAAAGACCATCAATCGTTTTAGTCTCAAGTGTTGGCTTGAGCTGGTTGGGATAAACAAAATCATACTCTATAGCATATCCGGGTTTCATTATCTCGGCATTCTCAAGCCCTGGTATGCTCCGCACAAGGGCAACCTGGACATCGTAGGGCAGGCTTGTGGAAATACCGTTGGCGTAATACTCATTTGTGTTAAGGCCTTCTGGCTCAAGAAAGACCTGATGCCTCTGCTTTTCTTTAAATCTTACAACTTTATCCTCGATTGAAGGACAGTATCTTGGCCCTATGCCTTTTATCCTGCCGCTATAAAGAGGGGAGCAGTCAAGATTTTCCCGGATTATCTTATGAGTTGTCTCATTGGTATAAGTCATATAACATGGAAGCTGCGGATTTTTAATCTCCTTTGTAAATAATGACATGGCTGGCGGAGGCTCATCGCCCATCTGTAAGGTCATAACAGAGAAATTTATGCCTTTTGCATCAAGTCTTGGAGGTGTGCCTGTCTTTAGCCTTCCCATCTTAAAACCGAGGCTACGCAGGCTTTCTGAAAGCCCTACAGATGGAAATTCTCCAGCCCTGCCAGCAGGAAAACTTTTTAGCCCTATATGAATCAGGCCATTTAAAAATGTCCCTGTGGCAATTATCAGGGCTTTAGACCTGCAAGGAACTTCTAAAGAAGTTTCCACGCCATAAACACGCCTGTCTTTAATCAGGATTTTCTCTACCATTGCTTGCTTTATATCAATGCCTTTTTCTGCCTCAAGAACCTCCTTCATATACAATCTGTACAACACACGGTCTGCCTGAACCCTCGTGGCCCAGACAGCAGGGCCTTTGCTCTTGTTCAATACTTTAAACTGTATACCAGCTCTGTCTGTGACCCTTGCCATCTCGCCACCGAGGGCATCAATCTCTTTTACGAGATGGCTTTTGGCAAGGCCGCCGATGGCCGGATTGCAGGACATCTGGGCAATTGTATCGAGATTCATGGTAAAGAGTGCCGCCTTAAGGCCCATCCTCGCAGCAGCAAGAGCCGCCTCACAGCCAGCATGCCCGGCTCCTATAACGATAACGTCATAATCGTAATCTTTATGCATAATTTTTACTATAAAAGATTTTTAGCAGGTTATTCAAATGGAGCACAGATTCATTTCTTATGTCCTTCACTTTTAAAGAATAGAATGCCAAAGGGGGGTAGGGTCAGAGAGACAGAATGATACCTGCCCTGGTAGGGTATGGATACTGCCTCAACTCCTCCAAGGTTGCCGTATCCGCTTCCTCCATACTCCTTCGCATCACTGTTTAGAACCTCTTTCCAGAAGCCGCCTCTTGGAACCCCTATCCTGTAATTATGTCTCGGCACAGGAGTGAAATTGCAGACAACGAGGATTATATCATCAGTGGTTTTACCCTTTCTTATGAAGCTTATTATGCTGTGTTCCCAGTCGTAAAAATCGATCCATTCAAATCCCTCATTGCTGAAATCCTGTTCATATAAAGCTGGCTCGGTTCTGTAAAAATGGTTCAGGTCCTTGACCCATCTCTGTAGCTCATAATGGGATGGATACTGAAGGGCATGCCATTCCAGGCTTTCATCGTGGTTCCACTCCTTCCACTGCCCAAACTCCCCTCCCATGAAGAGGAGCTTTTTCCCTGGATGCCCATACATGTATCCGAATAAGAGTCTGAGGTTTGCATTTTTCTGCCATTCCTCTCCTGGCATCTTTCCGCTGAGTGCGCCCTTTCCGTGGACCACTTCGTCATGGGAAAGGGGTAAAACAAAGTTTTCGTAAAATGCATACCATATACTGAATGTAAGCTGGTCATGATGATATTTCCTGAAAACAGGATCGTTAGAAAAGTACTTCAGCGTATCGTGCATCCATCCCATGTTCCACTTCATTCCAAAACCGAGACCCCCGACATAGGTCGGTCTCGAAACCATTGGCCAGGCAGTTGATTCCTCTGCAATGGTCTGGACATCAGGATAGTTTTCATAAACCGCCTCGTTAAATCTCCGCAAAAAGCTTATTGCCTCTATATTTTCCTTCCCGCCATATTCATTGGGGATCCACTCTCCCTCCCTTCTCCCATAGTCGAGGTAGAGCATGGATGCCACTGCATCAACCCTTAGGCCATCAATATGGTATTTATCAAGCCAGAAGAGGGCGTTGCTTATAAGAAAGTTTCTCACCTCATATCTTCCATAATTGAAGATGTAGCTGTGCCACTCTGGATGGAAACCCTTTTTAGGATCTGCATGCGCATAAAGGTGTGTCCCGTCGAAATACACCAGTCCATGCTCGTCATCCGGAAAGTGGGAAGGTACCCAGTCAAGGATTATACCTATTCCTTTCTGATGTAAGTAATCTACCAGATACATGAAATCCTGCGGCGTCCCATACCTGCTCGTTGGTGCAAAATATCCCGTAACCTGATAGCCCCATGAGCCATAAAATGGATGCTCCATAACTGGCAGAAATTCAACATGGGTAAATCCCATCTCCTTAACATAATCTGCAAGATAGTGGGCCATTTCCCTATAGGTGAGGAATCTGTTTCCTTCTTCAGGAACCCGTCTCCATGAACCGAGATGAACTTCGTATATGGATATAGGGGCATTCAGGGCATTTGATGCATGCCTGTTCTTCATCCATTTATGATCTTTCCATTTATAGTTGAGGTCACAAACAATTGAACCGGTTTTAGGGGTCACTTCCCAGGAAAACGCAAACGGGTCTCCTTTATCAACCTTATAGTTGTTATTAGAAACAATGTGATACTTATAAATTGTATTATTACCAATACCTGGAATAAAACCTTCCCATATGCCTGACCCATCCCATCTAACCTTCAAGGGATGTGATTCTTTGTTCCATCCGTTGAAATCACCAATAACAGATACCTCTTTTGCATTAGGAGCCCATACAGCAAAGTGGGTGCCATTCACTCCATCTACTGCCATCAAATGGGAGCCTAATTTTTCATGGAGCCTGAAGTGATTTCCCTCTTTAAAAAGATAAATATCATGGTCGGTCAATAGACTCACGCCATATATTGCTTGTTCACTTTTTTCCTCAGCCAATTTTGCCGTATAACCTCCCTCCATTTCCTAAATTTTTCTGAACATATCAGAAAGCTCAACAAACCTTTTGTCTATAACTATCTCATCCAGCAACAATGGTGTCTTTTGCATCCAGTTAGGATAAGTATCAACCGTCCCTGGCATGTTCTGCTGATTGAGAGTTCCGATAACATCATCGAGGCTCACGAGAACGAGCTTACACGGCGTTTTAGCGAGATAGTTGTATATGGCACAGCATAGCTCAGGGGTCATCTGTGGTGCCATGTTCGGTCCTGCGGGGAAATCATCAGGCAGCAGGATGCCTTCAGACCTCAGTGCAGAAAGAATGAGCGCTCTGTCTCTTTCCCTATCATTAATCTGGTGCTGCCACACATTTTCGTCAGGATACATACCAAGTTCTTTCTTTACCTTTAAATCCTGTCCCAGCCAGTAACCATATAGTGTAGGTAGGTCATGAGTAGTAACAGCACACAATGCCATTTCAGGATACATCTCAGGTTTAACAAAGGAAGGTTCGGGGTAATTTCTCTCAAAGTAAAAAAGTCTGTAAGAGAGCATCTGAAATCTCTGGAGAGTCTCTCTGACGTTTTCGCCTATTGTGCCGAGGTCTTCGGCTATCACCATTGTCCTGTTCCTCACGCTCTCAAGTGCAATGATTCTGAGAAGGTCTTCATATGGATATCTCACATATCCGCCATCTCTGGGTGACATTCCATAGGGTATCCAGAAGAGTCTGAACAGGCCGGGGGCATGGTCAATTCTCAGGGCGCCACCATATTTCATGTTTTTCCTCATTGTCTGGATGAACAATTCATACCCTGTTTCTTTTAGTGCTTCGGGAATCAAGGGAGGGAACCCCCAGTTCTGCCCATTAGGGTTAAAGTCATCAGGTGGCGCACCTACATTTGCACCACCTACAACATCTTGATAACTCCATACATCGCTTCCTCCGCTGACAGAGCCAATGGCAAGATCATGATAAAGCCCTATAGCCATCCCGGAATTTTTCGCATCTTCAGCAACTTCCTTAAGTTGTCCATCAATAAGCCACTGGATATATTCATAAAAGAGTAATTCCCTTTTATTCGCCTTTTTAAACTTCTGAACTGCTTTGCCTGATAAATCACGATATTCTTCTGGCCATTCCTGCCACGAGAACAGTGACGAGTGACGAGTGACGAGTGACGAGACAATATTTGATTTGAAAAAAGACCTCGAAGGTGAAACTCCGAACTCTTTAGAGAGTGCCATATACATTGCAAATGATTCGAGGATATTGCCTTCTTCTGATATATATCTCTTAAAGTCCCTTCCACGTTTTGTTTTTCGCTTATAGTGCCTTTCATAAAAGGCATTAAAGGCATTCTTAAGAATTTCCTCTTTCACTGATGCAACCTTTTCGTAATCAATCAGGTCTCCATTCCTGAGTTCACCCAGCTCCTTTTTGAAAACCTCAGATATGATGCTCGCCATGGCATTATCTGATTTTTTCACGTCAGGTATGTTCTCTACATCAAGATAAACAAAATTTTTATAAAGCCTGCTTATTGGAGAGTATGGGCTGATGCCATAAGGCTTTGTGTTTGGAATTGCGTGAAGAGGATTAATCCCTACAAATCCGCCTCCAAGGGCAGCAGTTAATTTAACAACATTCTTGAGATCGGTAAAATCGCCGATACCCCAGTTCCTGGATGAACGGATTGAATAGAGGTTAACGTAAAGCCCCCATGTCCTTCCTTCCCCGACAGGGCGGGGTGGTATATAACAGGTATCAGGAGTTATGATAACCTTAGCAGTTTTCCTTAAAAGATCCTGTCCGTCCGTGGGGGCACATTCAATAGTGATCCCATAATAGCCGATATCCCTTTGTGTTTTATCCGATATGTAAATCTTAATGTAGCGCATGCCGTCTATCCATTGCTGTTCTGAAACAGCTATATCCTTTCCTGAAAGCATATACTCATCCCTCTGCCCTTTTTCATCCTCTATAGACCATGACAACATTAGTCTATTTTCTTCACCCTCTTTGACAGGGATATAAACAGGGATTGTGAGTGGCTGTTCGTTCACAGAGATAATCTTTACAGGCTCGATGAAACCCTTCCATGGTTTCCACCGTCGTTTCTCGATCTCTTCCCTTAAGTCCTCCCTCGAATCAACCTTTAGTTTCATCGCCTTGAGGATAGCCTTTTTGGTCTCTACAGGGGTTACCTGTTTATTGCCAAAGATATCATAATATTCAGGGATGATGCCGCAGAGTTCTGCTAATTCATCAATCATTTCATCTCATGAACAATGCCCTGCCATTTCCGAAGATGTGCCCTGTGGGCTCTTCTATGGCAGTTGTCACAAGTGGGGGTGTTATTTTATATTTTACAATTAAATCTTTCATGAACTGAAGATCATGGATGTTCCCAGGACTATTAATAACAGATTTGCCACCTCACATCCCCGCCATTACTCCAGATGTACTCGAGGACATTGCAGACCAATCCTTCATACTGTTTCCACTGCCAGCAGGGACTCCGCGGTTGGCAATAAGTAATTTCTTTATGCGGGAGTCCCGAAGTGTCGGGGCAACGACTTGAACTCAAAGAGTCGATCGAGTCTTCGACCTGACTATTCAATATTGAGCCTGCCGAAATAACATCGGCTTGACTATTATCAAACATCAAACTAAGGGTTTCCCGATAAAGTCGGGACAAAATTGAACCCGCAAGGAGAGATTAATATTTAACCTTTATCCCATTCATATCTTCCTTTGTTATTTCAGGCCATTTCTTTAGCGTCCAGTTGCCTACCCATTCCCTGAAGATTTTGAGATTCTTCTGTCTTTCTTCTTCTGTTGCACCGAGATACTGATACATATTTCCGGGCTTTCTATCCTTTGTGTTCTTCCCGTCATCGAGTCTGCGCATCAGGGCACCTGCATCAGGCCATGCGGTGTAAAAGATTAAGTGGCTATAAGTATCCAACCTCATACCCTTCCCTTTGGCGAGCCATTTATCCTTTTCTTGTTTAAAGGCATCATATTCAGGAGCGGCGTCAGGGCCATGGCAACCTATGCATTTTGCATCAAATATCGGTTTTATGTGCGCCGTATAACTGGTATCCCCTGCATAAGCATTAATAGAGAATGTAACAAGTATTAAAAACACTATCACAGATACTTTCTGTCGAGTTGACATTTTCTACCTCCTTATTCTTTAAACAATTTTAGATTAATTCCTCATTGCAAAACCATAACCGAGCAAACCAGAATATTTTTATCACCTCCTTAATCCTTTCCTCCAAAATGGCTGAAGGCTATAAGAGATGTGGAGACAATCGCTACTGCAATCCCATAAAAAGGGGGCCTTTCGGATCCCTCCACTCAACGAGATGCTTAAGGAATGAACCAGATTTATAAATTACCCGATGTTAAAGCTTATGTCAAGGCGAGCATTTATCCCAAATCCCGATTTAGAAAATGCCTTTTTCTTATAACTCCCCTCACCCGCTCCCATCCCCGGCCTCGCTACGCGAAGCGGGGCGGGCGAGGGAGAGGGAATTTTAAGGAATTTCTATCTCTGTTTTTGGGTTTATATCAGCAGACGTATTATCGAATCATTTCCCCTTTGACATTTTCATGTAACAACTGTTACATTTGAATCATAAGTTACATAGAAAGACATTAGTGATGAAAAGGACATCGAAAATACCACTGCAAACAGACGCCCTAAAGGGACCAGGCTGGCTCATATTCTTCTACAGCGTTCCATCTAAACCTGTAAACAATAGGGTAAAAATCTGGAGAAGACTGGCAAAGGCAGGAGCGATATCCCTAAAAGGGGCTGTTTATATGCTTCCCTATAGCGAGGAAAATTTTGAATTCTTCACATGGCTGTCCTCCGAAGTTGTATCCATAGGAGGCGAAGGGGCCTTTGTTATGGCGGACAAGATAGAGACAATGAAAAATGACGAGATAATCCGGCTTTTTAATCAGCAAAGAGAAAGGGACTACCACACGATAGAGAAGGGTCTGGAGGATCTGGAAAGGAGGATAAACAGCATCAGAAAAGGAACGGGGATTCAAAATAATAAACTACTGCTGGAACGGTTTAATAAACATTTAAAGGAATTCGGCGAGATAAAGAAAATAGATTTTTTCTCATCAAAGACCGGGAATGTCCTCAAAAGTAGGATAGAGGTCATAAGAGCCGGGATCAGAGGCATAGCCGGCACCGATATAAGAAAGCAGCAGGTTGCCGTAGTTCCCAAACAGATCAAGGATTATCAGGGCAGGATATGGGTAACAAGGAAGAATCCCTTTGTAGACAGAATGGCCTCTGCATGGCTCATT
>JACROP010000059.1 GCA_016214385.1 Nitrospirota bacterium | reverse complement strand
AGAAACGTACATAGATTTCAAATATATGAAGATTCTTTCTTTAATGTGCACAGGGACTTTGCCTACCACTGCATTTTCTTCATTTCCCATTTTCCCTCGAAATACAAGGATACATTCCCCTTCTTTACCTGAAGGGAAATCCTGCGGAAAAGAGTTTATTTCTATTAAGCCACCTTCGCTGTTTGCAAGTATTTTGCCCTGCCACGAGGTAATAAATTTTCTCTCTCCAGTATTATTGTCATAATAAAGTTCAAATGACCCCTCCATATCCTCAGAGGACATGTTTTTGACTTTATATCCATTAAAATAATCAGGGTCTTCTACCATATCCATCTCTCCCCTGAAGAAATAATTCAATAGCCCTGCCGAGTAGCCGACTGCTCGGGGGATGAGAAAGGAGGCATAGTCCGTATAGACATTTCTGTCTAAGACAGGTATTTTTGGAAGGGCAAAACTTAGTAGCGGATATTTTTGTCTGTAATAATCAAGAAGGTCAACTGCTGAAAGAAGGTAACCCTCTCCTCCCTTTGTCTCTCCACAACATTTTTTAAGATAATATTCTCTTGTGTATACTTGGCCTGAAACACTTGTATAAGTCCTTCCAACTACTGGAGTATTTCCGTCAATCCTCGGATAAGGATAGTTTTTTGAATTTATTGTATCTTCGCTGAAAAAGTTGGCATTTGTGTATTCGGTTATTCCAATACTGCCTCCAACTGTTATGTCAGGGTTATTGTTAATATACTTATTCTGATCCCATAAGGCTGAGATAGGAACTTTAGCTAAAGAAAGATTGACTGCCTCATTAAAGATGGATTGGTTAACAGAAATTCCTGTGTAGGTAAGATTTCTATAGTTACTTTTTGCCCAGCTTTCATAGGTTGGTCTGCCAACGCTGATTCCCAATCCAGGAATTGTTAAAGGAAACACATGTATATCATTCCTTACATGGGCAGGAACAGAAGAATCTGCTATCAGGTGCATCACTTGACCTAATGCCCTAAATGTATAAGCAAACTTCTGCTCCCTTATGTCTTTGTCTTTCCCTGTCAGCGCCTCATAATAAAGACTCCGTGCTTTGGCCCAGGACCAATCTCCTCCTAACAGAAATCCCACATTACTCTGATCCTGAGCCCAGAGAATGGAAGATTTACCGGTGACATGATATAGATATGGAGATACTGGAATAACAACATACCCATCTAATCCTGCATTATTCCAGGATTTAGTAGGATCGTGGAAATGATTGTTGGCACGGATTATGGGAGAGTCTTCTTGTTTGGCTCCGTCTTCAAACCATTTATATATTTGCTTTTTATTTGCAATGCTATCTATCCCTTGATTGAATCCGAAATCAGAAAGAGATTTAAGAAAATTGTTGGATTGCTTTAGAGCTGCTGTATTAATTAAGGGATGTACATTATCAGTATCATATGAAAATACATGAGATGTTAAAAACCCTAAGAATAAAATAGTTGAGATAGATTTTACTAAAAATTTCTTAGAAAGCATTTTTATACCTCTTACTCTATAGGTACTGGTTCTAGCCCCAAACTTGTACGTTCATCATTTATTATCTTAAGAAACTTTTTATATTTTGCCTTAGGAATTGAAGCAGGTTCGCATCGCTGATTTTCTATCCGTTCTTCTCTCGTCTTCAACTTCGGCAATTCAATAGTCACATATTGTTTCTCAGGCAATGTCCCATTAGGCACAAACATAGGCTTTACATCCTTATGCATAGGATAACATCCATATCCAGGCTTGAATATCCTGAACTGTGGATAATGGTCCCAGCCACTCAAAAGTCTGAACTTATTAATCCTTATTGCAGGTATCCTGAATTCCCCATTTTTATCTGTAACTGTCTCCTGTGCATTCTGTATAATAAACAGCTAAAACAGCAGCACCCTCTATTGGCTCTTTCGTCTCTGCATCAATTACCTTCCCGTAATAAGAGTCGTATTTATTGGTGACGGTGCAGCCTATGATGAAAGGCAAAAGTAGAATGACTATTGTAATAATTACATTTTTTTGTATATCCATTCTAAAACCTCCATATCCTCCAGAAGCCACTGCTGTCTTTTACAAACACAAGGTGGAAAGATAGCGCCTTCCCAGCTCTAAATGTTAATAACTCATATTCTGCTTTTATGTCATCTATTTCAACAAGATTGATTTGTGCTGTATTTAAGTCGTTAACTATCTCATTTGCTACTGACAGCAAGGCTTTAAATTGCTCTCTATATGTGTCCTGTACAGATAAATCAAAGTACTCCATCATCCCTTCAATATCGCCACTTTGGAGTTTATTCTTCATCCCCTCCCACTTCCCTTTAAGCAAAGTATCTATCTCAGTTTTATTCAGAACTGTTATTGCAATCGTATCTGAATAGGTATTCCCTTGATCATCTGTAACTGTGAGTGTTGGATAAAAGATTCCTTCTGATGTATAAGTGTGGCTTATGTTTTCGAAGGTTTGGCCTGTGTAGTCAATCACTCCATCCCCCTCAAAATCCATCTGGTACGAGACAGGAGTAAAAGAGGTTGAGACTGAGAAGTAAACCTGAAGTGGTGCAATTCCACTTGTGATGTTTGCTGAGAGTCCTATTGGCTGGGTTATGTCTGTTGTATTCACCGTGATCGATGCACTTGCGGAATTACCAAGGCTGTCTTTGATAGTAGCTGTTATTGTGTTTGTTCCGACTGTGAGAGGCACATTGTTGGCTATCCATTCGTTACCCATTGTCTCCGCTATTAACCCATTCACTGTTATACCAATGTCCTTAGTGTCTGATTTAAAAGTTCCTTTGACGATAATCTTTGTTTTGTTTATCGTCTCCCCATCAGTCGGCGATGTTATCTTTATCTCAAGGGGTAGCTTAACTATAAAGGTTAAGACTGAACTTTCTCCTCCGCCAGGGGCAGGATTGATTACCTTGACTTGATAACTGCCCACTGTCTTTATGGCTTCTGATGGTATCGTTGCCTCTATCTGTGTCTTACTTATGTATCTTGAGGAAAATTGCTGATCATTGAAGCTTACGATGGATGCCTTTACGAAGTTATCACCTGTTAATGTAAGGGTAAATTCAGGGCTTCCTTCTACTGTTGATGTTGGGTTTATGGATGTGAGGGAAGGGAGAGTATTTAAGACTGTGAAGGTTGCCTTATTTGATGTTCCACCTCCTGGCAGGGGATTGGATGCTGT
>JACROP010000058.1 GCA_016214385.1 Nitrospirota bacterium | reverse complement strand
ATAGACCCGCGTTAATAGCGATTTTTGCAGAACATGCTGGAGAGCATGATGTTACATCTGTAGGTATGGGAATAACAAAATATCTTTTAGAAAATTATGGAAAGGATGCGAGAGTGACCAAACTTCTGAATGAAAAAGAGGTTTATATTGTCCCAATGATGAACCCGGATGGTATAGAGTATGATTTATCGGCTGAAGCGAAGCCATTTACTTGGCGTAAAAATAGAAAACCCGTAAGAGAAACGGCATTTGGTGTGGATTTAAATAGAAATTGGGGATACAAATGGGATGTTGTCCCAGAAGAACTAAAAAAGCAATACTATGACCCTAATGATGATTATTATCATGGAGAGGGGCCATTTTCTGAAAATGAGACGAAAGCATTACGAGATTTTTTATCGGGTCATAAAAATATAAAAATATTTATGGATTATCATTCAGGAAGTGCTCCATTTTATCTTAAGCCATTTATTGGATTCTTCCTTCCCAAATCTACGGTAGCACCAGGTGGGTCCGCTGATTGGGTTTATGGGGAGTTAGGAATAATGTAATGTCATTTGGCGTTGAGATAATGAGAAATGGAGATTTCTTCAAAAAATTGCCCGATACTAAAAATAAACTTATTGAGAATCAGATTAGAGGTTTTCTGTTTTTGCTTGAAACAGTTTCTGAAAATCCTTTTGATGGCAACGGCACATAACACAGCATATACGCTACGTTTTCGCCTCTCCCTTCGGGACATTGCTCCCTTCGGTCGCAACGTCGTATATGCTGGAAACGTTAGCCGTTTATTGTAGGCCGGTGAAAAGGAATTGAGGATGAAGCCTAAAGCTAAAGATGTCGAAAAGGAAGCTCTTAAGGCTTGGAGGGTGGAAGCTAAACTACATTTTCCGAGCAAGGACGGATGGGTTTGTTTAGATAAGAGCAAAGGTTTTCCTGACTTGGTTCATTTTAATAAAAAAACCAACGAAATTGTTTTTGTTGAACTTAAAACTGGTTCGCATGGTTTTCATGCATTTCAAAAACAGATGATTCACATACTGGTTAAAGGCAAGAAAAGAAAGGCTTTGCTTGTAACATATGATAGCCAAAAAAAGAAAGTAATAAATAAGGAAAATGCTTTAAAAGCTCAGCATGATAACAACTGGGAAGGCGTTGAAGATATTAATCTTCTTGATAGAACTGAAATGAGAAAAGATAGGCGGCCTGCAACAGGCGGCTAGCACGCCAACAAAAGTTTAGTAATTTTTTATAAACTTCAATCTGTTATAATTTTGCAGGAGGTGAGTGATTATGGAAATTGCTCCAAGAATTACGATTGATGAAAAAGTCAGATTTGGCAAACCTGTAATAAAAGGAACCCGCGTCCCTGTAGATTTGGTTCTCGGCAAACTGGCTGGAGGAATGACTTACGAAGAAGTAATGACTGAATATGACCTTGCCAAAGAAGATATATTGGCTGTGTTGGATTATGCTGCAAAGCACCTATCAGATGAAGAAGTCAGGGCTGTAGTTTAGAATGCTTAAGTTTGTAATTGACGAGGACATGCCCCGGTCAACAGCAAAGGTTTTAAGGAATAGAGGTTATACGGTCCTTGATGTGAGGGATTGTGGTTTAAGAGGAAAAAGCGATGATGAGGTATTTAGATTCGCTCAAAAAGAAAAGGCTATTATTTTAACTGGTGATTTAGGTTTTGGAAACATTTTGCACTTTCCTGTTGGCAGTCATTTCGGAATTGCCATTGCTCATTTTCCTAATGAAGTGTCCACTTCAGAATTGAACAATCAAATAATCAAAGCCTTTAATACCCTCACTGAAGCAGATTTTAATGGAAATCTTATTATTCTTGAACCAAGTAAAATTAGAATCAGAAGGAAATAATTGTCTGCAACAGGCGGCTATCAACGTTGCAACAGATAAGGAATTCTCCTTTTTTTGTTTTCTTCTCAACCAGGAAATCCGCACCACAATCGGGACATGTTTTCGAAACTGGCCTGTACCAGGTAGCAAATGTGCATTTCGGGTAATTGCTGCAACTAAAAAAGGTCTTGCCTTTTCTTGTTTTCCTCTCGATTATATCCCCCGAATCTTCGGGGCATTTTATGCCAATGCTTAAAGGCTTTGTTGTCTTGCATTCAGGATATCTGCTACACGCCAGGAACTTCCCAAACCTTCCAGTCTTAATGACCATGGGAGAGCCACACTTCTCGCATTTTTCCTCCAACTTCTCACCTCCTGTGGGCGGAGCCCCTACTGTCTTCTCACTTTCCAGTGGCTTTGTATTTTTACAGGCAGGGTATCCTGAGCAGGCCATAAATCTTCCATGCCTGCCCCACCTTATAACCATAGGCTGGCCGCATTTTTCGCACAGAATCTCTGTTGGGATGTCCTTTGGCCTTATCTTTCCCAGGCTTTTTGTGGCCTCTGTGAGGTCGCGGTCAAAAGGGGTGTAGAAATCCCTGACTACCTTGACCCACTTGAGGAGTCCTTCTTCAATCCTGTCGAGCTCTTCCTCCATTTTTGCAGTAAAGCCAACATCCATGAGCTCTGGAAATCTCTCCACAAGAAGGTCATTCACAACAACTCCGAGCTCGGTTGGCTTGAACCGGCTATCAATCCTCTCAGTATATTTTCTCTCCTGGATTGTTGAGAGGATAGTCGCATATGTGCTCGGCCGGCCAATACCTTTTGCCTCAAGGTCTTTAACGAGCGTGGCCTCATTGTATCTCGGAGGAGGCTGTGTGAAATGCTGTTTAGGCTGAATGTTTATAACCTTCAGGGTCTCCCCTTCCTTAACAGACGGAAGAAGAGCGCCCTCTTCCATGGGGGAATCATCAATGCCCTCAGTGTAGATTGTCATAAAGCCAGGGAATTTAACCACTGTGCCTGTGGCCCTGAAGAGGTAATCACCGGCTTCTATATCAACAGAGGTCTGCTCAAGGAGGGCATGGCTCATCTGGCTTGCAGTGAAACGATTCCATATAAGGGTATAAAGGAGATATTGGTCCTTTGTTAAATATTTTTTAACAGCCTCAGGAGTCCTCAGAATAGAGGTGGGCCTTATAGCCTCATGAGCTCCCTGGGCACTTTCCTTGCTTTTATAAATCGGTGGTTTTTGTGGAGCGTAGTCTCTGCCAAATTTTTCGAGTATGAATGCCCTTGCCTCTTCCTGCGCCTCAGAAGCGACCCTCACAGAATCAGTCCTCATATAAGTTATAAGTCCAACAGAAGTTGTCCCGAGCTCAAGGCCCTCATAAAGCTGCTGGGCAAGGAACATGGTCTTTTTAGCTCCAAACCTGAGTTTTCTCGATGCCTCCTGCTGGAGCGTGCTTGTGATAAAAGGTGGTGCAGGCGACCTCCTCCTGTCTTTCTTTTCAATCTTTTTTACGATAAATGCCCTGCTGTCTAAGGCTTCTACAATGCTTTTTGCCTCTGATTCCTTCTTAATATCAGCCTTCTCACCCTTTATGCTAAAAAGCCTTGCGCTAAAAGGTGGTGGTTCTTTACATTCAAGGTCTGCTGTTATGCTCCAGTATTCCTCAGGTTTGAATGCCTCTATATCGCGCTCTCTATCAACAATAAGCCTCAGGGCAACTGACTGCACCCTTCCAGCACTCAAACCCCTCCTTACCTTTCTCCATAAAAGAGGCGACAGACCATAGCCAACAAGCCTGTCGAGGACCCTCCTTGCCTGCTGGGCTTCTACAAGATTCATATCGATTTTTCTCGGATTTTTAATGGCCTCAAGCACTGCCCTTTCTGTTATCTCATTAAAAATTATTCTCCGCACCTTATCAGAATCGCCGTCCAGCTCCTCTGCTATGTGCCAGGCTATTGCCTCCCCTTCCCTGTCAGGGTCTGGTGCAAGAAAAATTTTCCCTGCCTCCTTTGCCATCTTCTTAAGCTCTTTTAAAACTTTCCCCTTCCCTTCTATCACCACGTACTTCGGAGCAAAGTCTTTTTCAACATCAACACCGAGCTCTTTCTTCGGGAGGTCCTTTACATGGCCAACAGATGCCTTTACTGTAAAATCCTTGCCAAGAAATTTATTTATAGTTCTTGCCTTGGCCGGAGACTCCACAATAACAAGTGCTTTCATAAATTCATACCTCTACCAGTTAAGAGAAAACTTTTTCCCATTTGCCTGCCTCACAATACCTTTAAGTTCAAGTCTTAGAAGGATTGACAGCACCTCGCTGGTTGAAATACCGCTTTCCCTCGTTATCAAATCTATATGTTTTGGCTCTCCGCTAAGAAAACTGCAGAGGGTTTTTTCATCATCGGCCATGGGCGGAAGCGCCTTTTTCGCCTCCCTGAGAATACCCTTTATCTGTGGCCTTAAATCATCAATAATTTCTTCAGGCTCCTCAATAAGCCTTGCGCCCCTTTTTATCAGGTCATTGGTCCCCCTGGAGGTTGCTGATGTAATGTTTCCAGGAACTGCAAATACTGTCTTGCCCTGCTCAAGTGCATAGTTAGCAGTAATCAGGGAGCCACTGTCAACAGTGGCTTCTATAACGAGGACCCCAAAGGATAAGGCGCTTATGATCCTGTTTCGCCTCGGAAAATTTTCTCTGTCAGGCGGTGTACCCAGTGGAAATTCTGTTACAACCGCACCTGAGGAGACAATTGCATCCATAAGCCCCCTGTTTTCTGGGGGATAAGGCATGTCAATCCCGGAACCGAGGACCGCTATTGTCCTGCCACCGGCCTTTAATGCGCCCCTGTGAGAGGCGGCATCTATTCCCCTTGCCATACCGCTTACAACCGTGAGTCCATAGGATGCTATTGCGCTACTCATTTTTTCTGCCACAGAAAGACCATAATCCGTAGGAAGTCGTGAACCGACCATAGCAATAGCGTATTTGTCATCGTCTCTTATCTCCCCTTTAACATATAGAACAATGGGAGCGTCAGGAAGATGCCTTAACATTTGAGGATAGGACTTATCAGCCATCGTAATCAAATTCGCTTTGTTTTTTGCTGCCCTATCAATTTCTCTGTCAACCCTGTCCCATTCCCTGAAACCAATAATCCCTTTAACTTTATTTTCGCCGATGCCCTCAACCTTCACAAGCTCATTCGCGGTCATCCCAAAGATATTTTCAGGATTTCCAAAAGCAGATAAAAGTCGACGGGTAAGTACGGGCCCTATATCATTTACAAAGTTCAAGGCAAGCCAATATCTAAGGTCCCTCACCTCTACCTTGATTTTGCATTTTTCATTTTGCATTTTGAATTTTCTTTAGTTTCAGCCTGAGGGCATTGAGTTTTATAAAACCCTCTGCATCCTTATGGTCAAAGGCCTCTCCGGCATCAAAGGTGGCCAGGCCCTGGTGGTAAAGGGACTCAGGGGCTTTTCTGCCAACTACAAAACAGTTGCCCTTATATAGCTTAACCCTTACCGTTCCTGTAACCCCCTTCTGTGAGTCATCTATAAGGCCCTGAAGCATCTGCCTCTCAGGTGAAAACCAGTACCCATAATACACCAGTTCAGAATATTTCGTTATCAGGGAATCCCTCAGGTGCATAACTTCCCTGTCAAGTGTTATAGATTCAAGTGCCCTGTGGGCAATATGAAGGATAGTCCCACCCGGGGTTTCATAAATACCCCTGGACTTTATCCCGACAAATCTATTCTCAACAGTATCCATTCTGCCAATGCCGTTTTCGCCTCCAATGGTATTAAGTTTTGATAAAAGCCCTGCCGGAGAAAGCCTCCTGCCATTAATAGAAACGGGATTGCCATCCTCGTAGCCTATCTCAATATATGTAGCCACATCAGGTGCCTTCTCAGGCGCAACTATTAAAGTATACATATCAGCAGGTGGTTCGGCCCATGGGTCTTCCAGAACTCCGCCTTCATAGCTAATATGAAAGATATTTCTGTCAATGCTGTATGGCTTTTCTTTTGTAGCAGTCACAGCAATACCCTGGGCTGTTGCGTAATCAATAAGCGACTGCCTCGAATTAAATGACCACTGTCTCCAGGGTGCAATAACTTTTACATCTGGCTTGAGTGCATAATAGGTAAGCTCAAATCTTACCTGGTCATTTCCCTTACCTGTTGCGCCATGGGCAACAGCATCAGCCCCCTCCATCTCTGCTATCTCTATCTGTTTTTTTGCAATGAGCGGCCTTGCTATTGAAGTGCCCAACAGGTAAGTGCCTTCATAAATCGCATTAGCCCTTAACATAGGAAATATGTAATCTTTCACAAACTCTTCTTTTAAATCCATTACATATACCTTAGAAGCACCTGTTTTTAATGCTTTTCCTTTTATGGATTCAAGGTCTTCCCCCTGACCGAGATCAGCACAAAAGGCAATAACCTCACAGCCATAAGTATCTTTCAGCCATTTTATGGCAACAGAGGTATCAAGACCACCCGAATATGCAAGAACAACTTTGTTAATCTTCATTTCAATTCCATCGCCTAAAGAAAGTTTATACTCAAAATTTTTATAACCTTAGCACAAGTTCATAAAAAATGTAAAATGTCTGCCTGCACCAACTCACTCCGGTCACGTATCCTTCTTGACAGCATACGGAAACTTTAGATATGCTTTAGACTCACTTATCATGGATAAATGGAAATGTAAAGTTGCATGAAAGTTCTTGTTACTGGCGGAGCTGGCTATATAGGAAGCCACGTTGTAAAAGTCCTGGGGGAAAAGGGTTACGATACTGTAACATACGATAACCTCTCTTTCGGACACAGGTCTGCTGTCCTTAGCGGTGAACTGGTTGTAGGTGATTTAAATGACAAACAGAAATTGAGGGAGACATTTAAACTCCATAAAGCTGATGCAGTGATGCACTTTGCAGCATATATAGTCGTCCCTGAATCTGTCAGGGAGCCGAGCAAATATTATAAGAATAACTTCTGTAATACACTGAATCTTTTAGATGTCTGTCTTGAATTCGGGATAAAACATTTCATATTTTCCTCTACTGCTGCGGTCTATGGCATCCCTGAGAGCATCCCTGTAAGCGAGGAAGCGCCTCTTAATCCCATAAACCCTTACGGGAGCTCTAAAGCGATGGTCGAGAGGGCATTATCTGATATATCCTCAGCCACTGAACTTAATTATATATCCTTGAGATATTTCAATGTAGCAGGCGCTGATGAGAAGAGCAGGATAGGCCAGGCGAAAAAGGATGCCACTCATCTAATCACAATAGCTGTGAGGACTGCCCTCGGTAAAAAACCTTATATCGAGATTTATGGGACTGATTATCCTACACCTGATGGGACATGCATAAGGGACTATATTCATGTGGATGACCTCTCAGATGCCCATATATTAGCCCTCGAATATCTTATGGAAGGCGGCAGGAGCGAGATATTCAATTGTGGTTATGGTCATGGTTATTCTGTGAGGGAAGTCATAGACGCTGCAAAAAAAGTCACAGGGATGGACTTCAAAGTGGTTGACGCTGACAGGAGAGAGGGGGATGCACCTCAATTAGTTGCTGACAGCACAAAACTCAGGAAGAGACTTGGCTGGACCCCAAAACATGATGACCTTGGCTATATTATAAAGACTGCATATGAATGGGAAAAGAAGGTGAAATTTTAAATGGTATTACTAAATTTTACAGTTTACTTTATCGAATAAATATGCTATAAGTATCTCTGTAAAAATCTTTAAATAAACACTGCAGTTTATCAAAAAAAATTTGTAACTCATTGAAAATACAAGGAATTTTTATCTAATGTATTTTAGAAAATCTCATAAAACCACGGCAAGTCGTTGCCCCGACACTTCGGGGTAACTGAGTTGAAGCGACTTTACATTTAATTAGGGGGTAAATTATTATGAAGCTCGGTATTTTCGTCAACACTGACAGACATCCTGCTGATGTAATTGGCCTGACAAAGGCGGCTGTTTCAAAAGGACATGAGGTAATCATATTCACCATGGATGATGGTGTAAAACTGCTGGAGAACCCTTCTTTTACAGCTTTGTGTAATGTTTCGGGTGTCTCGATGAGTTATTGCGACCATAACGCAATGGGCAAGGGGATTAACAAAGCGGCCATCCCGGAGAAGATAGTGTGCGGAAGCCAGTATAATAATGCAACCATGAATCATGACGCTGACAGGGTTATTGTCCTATAAATGGAGGGGTTGAAATGAAGATTCTCCATATTCTGAACGACGGGCCAACAAAATTATCTACACAGATAATAACTGTCCAATCCAAAGACAATAAGGTAAAGGTCATTGATCTTTTAAAAAAGGGAACTTCCTACGAAACTATCATCGATGAAATCTTTGCTCATGATAAAGTAATATCCTGGTAATACGAAGGGGGGATGCCACTCTTACCTGCACCTCGAAGGTGCAAGGGTAATATATTTCTGAAGGGGGGTGAGACAGGGGAAGGTGATTAACAATGTTTTAGAGGTTTTTGGGAATGCTTTTTTGGATTTTATCCAAACTCAAATCAAAAGTAGGAGGTCGCAATGTTTATAGGGATTAGGAATGTAACAGTGCTTTTCTTTGTGATTGCTGCTTTGTTGTTTGTCAGCACACCAGGATACAGTAAAGAATATGCAAATCCTAAGTTATTAGTGACACCAGCAGACATCGAGAAACATAAAGCTTGGATTGTGATTGACTGCCGTGACAAGGCAGATTCCGTTGATAAGAAAACAAACGAGACCATCAAGGGCTATGACAGCGGGCATATCCCTGGAGCAATAACCCTCGGCGGGGAATGTGCAAAGGTTTTAAGAACAAAAGAACAGTCAGTAGTTTTCAAGGATGATAAGGGAAAAATTGAGGCAGCCAAATATGAAAAAATCCTTGGTGATGCTGGAATAAGCAATGACAAGACCGTTGTAGTTTATGCCAATGCCAAGGGAATAACCAGTGCTTCTGTCGGTTTCTGGATATTGGAGTATCTCGGTCATAAAGATGTCCGTTTCCTCAACGGCGGTATTGAGGGATGGGAGGCTGCTGGGAAGAAACTGGATACTAAAGAAACAAAGCTCAAAGCAGCAAAATATAAGGTCAATGTTATGCAAAATAGAATTGCCACCACAGATGAAATGCTGAAAATAGCTAAGGGTGAGCTTAAAGGTATTCAAGTTATAGACTCCAGAAGTGAAGGAGAACATAAAGGGACAGACGTCAGGGCAAAGAGGGGTGGACATATCCCCAACACAACAATGAATGTCTCTCATACTGAGACCTACGACAAGAAAACAGGTAATATAAAGTCCATGGATGAATTAGAAAAGTTTTTCGGCAAACTTGACAAAACCAAAAGAACAATAGGTTACTGCCAGACAGGAACCCGTTCCACGCTTACTTATTTAGAGTTAAAGCTAATGGGATTTAAGGAGCCTGTCAATTATGATGATTCATGGATAATCTGGGGAAATAGAGAGGACACACCAATCGTGAAACCAGAGGTTCCGAAAGAAGCTCCGAAGAAATAAAGTTACTAAAATTTGGAGTCACATTTTCTTCGTTAAATGAAGTATTTTCAGGGGGCTAGCTGCCCCCTGAAAATTTTATTAGAGGCGTCAATTCATTCATAATTGGTTAGGAGACTATTTAGGATTACTTTAAGAGAACAAAACAATAAAGTCGGATACCTCCTTCTCATTTCCCTTCTTACGCTGCTCACATTTCTTACACTTTTTGTCTTCCGCACACTTGATGACAACAGGCTGACAAGCTGGCAATGGGTATTTGCCAGCATTGATGTAGTCAGGATTTTTTTTATCCTTATTTTTGGCATTATCCTTGCGTATGTGCTTTCAAAGGTTAATCCCCCCGAATCCTTCACGGTTCACGGTTCACGGTTCACGGTTTTGGGATTATTCCTTTTTCTCTTCTCTTTTGTAATCGTAATACCTTTCTGGAAAGAGCCAGAGGTCATTGTGGATGTCTCGAGGTACTTCACTCAGGCAAAACACCTCGAAATTTATGGAGTCGGATATTTCTTCAAGGAATGGGGCAAGGATATTGGAGCATGGACTGACATGCCTCTTGTCCCATTCCTTTACGGCCTGATCTTCAAATTTTTAGGAGAATCGAGGCTCTACATCCAGATATTCACGACCCTTTTATTCTCCATGACAGTCGTGCTCACCTATCAGATAGGAAAGACACTCTGGGACGAGGATGTCGGGTTCTCCGCCGGGGCGCTCCTTTTCGGTATTCCGTATCTCTTTACTCAGGTGCCACTTATGCTTGTTGATGTGCCTACGATGTTCTTTTTAACACTCTCGATCTTTGCCTTCATCAAAGCACTGGAGCGGGGGGGAGTAATGATGATAATGTTCTCATCCGCTGCTATATTCCTTACCTTCTTTTCCAAGTATTCTGCATGGCTGATACTCTCAGTGCTGGTTGTGATATTTCTGGTTTATTTGAAAATAGATTTTCCACCCTCCCCCTCACCCCCTCCCGTCAAGGGAGGGGGGACAGGAGAGAAACCCGCTCTCCTCAAGGAAGGAATAACTCTGGTTCCCCTCCCCTTGCGGGGGGGGTTAGGGGAGGGGAAACGGACAATTCTTCATAGAGGTGTATTAATAATATCAATCTCGGTCGTATTAATAGGAATCGTTTGCTTACTTAAATTCGATGTCATTTCAGAGCAGATTAAACTTCTGTTGAGCTATCAAAAGCCGGGGCTGAGGAGATGGGAAGAGGGGTTTATTTCTACCTTCTTTTTCCAGATACATCCCTTTATCACTGCTTCTGCATTATATTCCACTTATGTGGCTTTCAAGAGAAAAGATATTAAGTATGCGATTATAAGCTATCTGATTATTCTAATAGTTTTACTTCAAATCAAGAGGATACGATATATCATAACGATATTCCCCATGCTAACGTTAATGGCTTCCTATGGACTGCGAGAAATTAGAGATAAAGAAATCAGAAGATTTGTCGTTTTATGTATCATAATTTCCTCACTTATAATAGCGGTTTTCACATACCTTCCCTTTGTGCAGAAAATAAGCACTGTAAACCTGAAATATGCCGGCGAGTTTCTGGACACCATTGATGAGAAAAATATTGAGGTCTTTACCTTGCCTCAGAAAGAACATGTGGTAAACCCCTCGGTCTCTGTGCCTATTCTTGATCTTTTTACTAAAAAGAGAATTAACTATCATTATGATACAAGTTTTTCCCCTCCACAGAAAGAGATTGAAAAATCACCCCTAAGGTTTACGTGGGAATACAAAAACCCTGAATACTATGCCGCTGAAAACAAAGGATTAAAGGGGGAGATGGCCATAGTAATAATTTCTGGTGATATAGGCGAAATCCTGCCTGAGCATATTATACAGAGAATAAAGGGCTATCGCATATCTAAAGTATTCAAGACTTCTGAAGGGCTGTTCGGTTACCAAACTATGGTAAGAATATACAAAACGGAGGCGGCTGACAGGCGAAATACGGGGTGTGCTGGCAAAGGTCTTGATTTTTGGTCAAGTCTTTAATTATATTATGCAGAAACTACCTAAGTTGTAGGGGCATTTAAATTAAATAATAAGGAGGTTTTTAGGGCTGTGGAAGAAAAAAGAAATACAATCTGGGCTTTTGTAATAACTGGCATCCTTGTCCTCATCAGTATGTTGTATTACAAAGTTAATGCGTACTACATGTATACCGTAGTATACATCTGGTTTGGTTTTGCTTACGGGATGATGCTTCAGCATGGTAGATTTTGTTTTGCCTCGGCTTCGAGAGACCTTTTTGCTGCCGGCGTCCCACGAATGGCAGTGGGTATAATGGTAGCACT
>JACROP010000057.1 GCA_016214385.1 Nitrospirota bacterium | reverse complement strand
GCAGAGAATGCCGAGACGGCATTATCGAGGGAAAGGCAAATGAAAAAATGGAATCGGGTATGGAAACTCAAGCTTATTGAGGAACATAACCCCGAATGGGCGGATTTGTATGACAGCTTAACTACATGAGAAGATTGGATTGCCGCCTTCGCGGGAATGACGGACAAAAAAACAAAAAATTGGGGGAACTCCTAAAGAAGTTTGACAGTTGAGCCTCTGTGTCTCTGTGGTTTATATTATACTTCTCTGTGGTTTTCTAAATGCATCATTTGGGTTAATTGCTTTTGTGCTGGAACTTCTGGAAATATCTGGAGTTTTTTGGAAAGAAACTAATTCGCTATTTGCTTTGAAAGGAGGCTGAATTTTTCATTCATCCTTTGAATCCCCCAAGTCTTATCAGGTCTTCATAATACCTGGGGTTGTCGGCAAACTTGAGACCATCTTCCTTTGTAATCTCCCCATCAATGCAGAGCTTGGCAAGGCTCTGGTCAATGGAAGTTAAATCCTCTGATGCGGCCTGCATGAGTGACCTGAGCTGATGGACCTTGCCTTCCCTTATCATGTTTTTAACCCTATAAGTATTTATTACTTTTTCATACGCCAAAACCCTGCCGCCTCCTTTCTTCTTAGGGACAAGTCTCTGAGCCAATACAAGAAGCAGGCAGTCAGCAAGCTGTATCCTTACCTGATGCTGCTGATGTCCAGGGAAAATATCTACTATCCTGTCAACAGCGCTGGTGGCATTAAGGGTATGAACAGTGCTCATAACAAGATGTCCTGTTTCTGCTACTGTAAGGGCAATGGCAATGCTTTCAGGATCCCGCATCTCGCCAATGAGGATAACATCAGGGTCCTGCCTGAAGATGTGTTTAAGGCCTTCCTGAAACGAATCCGTATCCACACCTACTTCTCTCTGGTTGACATTGCTCTTTTTGTGCTTGTGGAGATATTCTATTGGGTCCTCGAGGGTTACAATATTACACTTCCTATTGGAATTTATAATATCCACAAGGGATGCCATTGTGGTGCTCTTTCCATGACCTGAGGGGCCTGAGATAAGTATAAGGCCCTGAGTCTTAAGGGCAAAATCACTTACCCACCCAGGAAGGCCAAGGCTTTTAAGGTTTGGTATATCCTCGATGATAAATCTTGCTGCAAAGGAGATCGAATTTCTCTGTCTGTACATGTTCATCCTGAAACGCCCTATTTCCTTATAAGAGTAAGCAAAATCTATCTCCTTTCTTCTATCAAACTGGTATTTCTGCTCCTTTGTAAGGATACTATCAGCAAACTCTCTCATCTGCTCTGGAGTTATTGCTGGCATTGGAAGCCTCTTGAGCTCGTTATCAACCCTGATGCTGGGTGGGACGCCTGCTGTGAGATGCAGGTCTGTGCCTTTGTGTTCAATAACCAGCCTTAAGAGGGAACGAATGTCAATGGCCCCTGTCTCAGAAACCCTGGTTTCATAGGCTTCGGTCTTTTCCCTGAGCGCCGAACCACTGAATGTCCTGATACCATAACCCTCTTTTAGGAAGAGTTTTATTGCTGCCTCCATCTGTGAAGAAGGCACAATAACAGGCTCTATCCTCAGACCTGAGGCGAATTCTATATCCTGTATTGCAGTTAAATCGTTGGGGTTCATCATTGCAAGGACAAGTTTGTTCCTTTCTGTACGCAGGGGAAGCACCTTATATTCTTTTACCTTGTCAAAGGGAATGATCTTGAGAATACTTGAATCAATATTCACGTCAAAGAGGTTCGCAGGAGGAGTATTGAATTGTTTGCTGAGAAAATTTAAAAGGGCATGCTCGTCCAACACGCCCATATCTTCGAGGATTGAGCCAATATGTCCTCCGACCTGCATCTGCATCTTGAGCGCGGCATTGAGCTGTTCCTGGTTTATTATCCCATATTCGAGGAGTATTTCCCCAAACCTTGATTTTTTAGGCTTTTCTGTATTTCGCTCCATTCATGCCTCCTTGATAGCTATTATCCATAAGCTATCAACTATTTTCTTACATTATAAAGAATACTTTGTCAATTAGTTGTCCGGCCAAAAATAGAGACTGCCTTCCATATCTATGTGTAAGGCTCGCCCTTACTATGTTTTTAATTTTGGGATAGTGTTTTATAATTCTTTTATCTATGATTGAAATTGATGGAAGCTTTGGTGAAGGTGGCGGTCAGGTCTTAAGAACTGCCCTTTCTCTGTCATGCCATCTGAAAAAGCCCTTTAGAATCTTTAACATCAGGGCTCAAAGGAAAAAACCGGGGCTTCAGCCACAGCACCTTACATGCGTCAGGGCAGCACAACTCATTGCAGGGGCTGAGGTTAAGGGAGATTCCATTGGCTCCTCAGAACTTATTTTTAATCCTGATAAAGCATATGGAGGCCATTATCGGTTTGACATAGGCACAGCAGGCTCAACATCTCTTGTACTTCAAACCATTTTGTTGCCCTTATGTTTTGCTGAAGAACCATCAGGTATAACAATAACAGGAGGCACGCATGTCCCATGGAGCCCGCCTTTTCATTATTTAAAAGACGTGTTCTTGCAAGTATTGAAAACAATGGGCATAGATGTGAGTCTTTCTATTGAGAGGTGGGGGTTTTATCCAAAGGGCGGAGGCATTATAAGTGCTTCTATCAAACCTGCATCTGCTATCAAGCCAATAAGTCTTGAGAAAAGAGGAGAGATAAAAGCTATCAAAGGGCTTTCAGCAACAGGGAACCTTCCCTCAAGCATTGCAGAGAGACAGAGGGCTTCAGCCTCAGAGATTCTTGAGGCACATGGCCTCAGGGCAGACATAGAGCTTCTCGATGCTCCGTGCATTGGCCAGGGAACTTTCTTTTTTATAGTTTCAGAATTTGAAAACTCCACGGCAGGATTTTCAGCCCTCGGGCAGAGAGGTAAAAAAGCAGAGGACGTCGGAAGAGAGGCAGCAGAGGAGTTTCTCGAATTCTTCAATAGCGGCGCTCCTGTTGAAAAAAGGCTCGCCGACCAGATAGTGCCATATATGGCCCTTTCAGAAGGCACATCGTCATTCATCACATCCAGGATTACCATGCACCTTCTGACAAACATATGGGTAATAGAGAAGTTCTTAGATGTGAAAGTTGAAGTCTCAGGAAAAGAGGGCGAAATCGGGAAAGTAGTAATTAGAGTGTAAAGTGGAATAGTGGCAAACCAATAGCTCGTAGAGATGATAGCAACTTACGTACGCATTACGCATTACGCATTACGCCTTACGACTGTTATTCCAGTCCCGAAGCAATCGGGACAAAGAAACAATTACCACGCCTGCGGCAAGCAGTATTAATAGCATATCGGTTGATGCTAATGTCCAGTTTCTATCAGGCAGATATTTCATGGTAAAGAGATGCAGGAGCGAATAGACAGTGGTTACTATCATAAATATGGCAGGGAAAAGTGTAAACCAGTATCTTTTCCCTTTAACCATAAGCCATGCAGTCAGGGCAATGAGGGTCAGTGCCGCTAAAAGTTGATTTGCAGTGCCGAATATCGGCCATATAACAAGAAAGGCATTGTAATAGGCCAGCAGGAACATCAATAAAACGCATATAAAGGCATTGAATATATAGGTACTGAATATCCTGGGTGGATTTTTAAAAATAAAGCCCCACAGTTCTTCTAAGAGATAACGGTTCAGCCTTACTGCTGTATCAATAGTTGTAATCACAAATCCTTCAAGCAGCAGGATGCCGAATATTGTCCCGATGTAAACAGGCAGGCCAAATGTATTCTGC
>JACROP010000056.1 GCA_016214385.1 Nitrospirota bacterium | reverse complement strand
CACCCTCTAATGCCAAAACTACCTCCTGTTCTTTTTCTGGCCTTATAAACGCCCTGATCATCTTCATCTTCTTTTCCTCCTCTTTAATTTATTATTAATATCCCCCTCACCCTAACCCTCTCCCACAAGGGGAGAGGGAACACTCAAAATCTCCCCTCCCTTGATGGGAGGGGACTAAGGGGAGGGTGAAAATCACTATTGAGTATTTATTGCCTTTCTAAGCCAAGGCGGAGGCGATGTCTTTATAGTCTCCAAAAGTTTCTGCAAAGACCCTTCAATGGAAATTACCTCTTTTACCTTTATAGGCATTATGCCCTTTTTCACAAGTCTCGCTGCTGAAGGACTCCCAATATTTGTGAAATAGACGATTCTGCAATCAGAAAGCCTTTCCACTTTGTTTTGCATTATTAAATCGTGCTGACCTTCATCGCCTCTGGTCTCTTCAACAGCCGTGTCTCTGCCTTCTGCAAATTTTCTTTTTTCGATAAACCTATATCCTTCAGATGAAACTTCATAAATTGCAAACATCCCTGCCCTGCCGAAATGCTCATCCACACTGACACCGTCGGTTGTTGCAAATGCTATTTTCATTGATGTACCTCCTTACTTCATTTGACCGTCATTCCTGCGAAAGCAGGAATCCAGTAGGGGCGACCGGCCGTTCGCCCCTACCAAGAATTCTGGATTCCGTGTCAAGCACGGAATGACATCAATGCATATTTCGCATTAACAGGTTTGCCACCTCATTAACCATATTGAGCGTTCCTCTGTATCCAATGGTAATCCTTGAGTTGCTGCCCAAAACCTTGTACACAGGAAATCCCATCTGATACAAAGCCGTTCCGAGCCTTTTTGCTGCATCTTCAGCATGGGAGTTTGAAATGAGAAGATCAAAATTGCCATCGATGGAGAACAGGTCTCCAACAATCACATCCCTTGCTAAAATATTACCTGCTGATGAGGAATGGTACGGAATCACTGCAAGCTCTAACTCTGCTCCCATCTCCTCAAGCCATCTGGATGTCTGAATTGAAAGATCGGGTTCCAGCGCAATACAGACTTTTTTATTCCCATAATAAAAATGGGCATCCCTCATCCCATCGCTCAGAATTCTTCTCTGCCTCTCGTATCTTGCTGGCATCTGTCTCCCACTCAGCATTGAAAGGGTCTTCATAAAAATATCAGCATCCATCAATCCTGAGATGCTTTCAAATACCCTGTATTCAATACCAAACTTTTCTTTCAGGATCCTTGCAGCAGGCTCCATGCTTGCGCCTATGGCAATGGTAAATTCCGATGCCCCCATTGCCTTTATCTCACCTATTTCTGTTCCTCCCATTGCAAGGGCGGAAAATCCTTGCCTGCTTCCATCAAGGGCAGAAAGATCAGGAAGGATTATGGGTTTCAAACTGAACGACTCAATGATTTCCCTTAACTCTGCGAGATCAACAGGCGTAAGATGTGAACCAGCCAGAATGTTAATTTGTTTTCCTTCAGCAATCCGCAGTCCACAATCCACAATACCAAGCACTGCTTCCACCGTTTTTGCATATCCTGTCTCAAGCCCGCCTTCATAATCTGGTGTAGAGACATGAATGGCCATGACCCCTGACCCATGACCCATGACCCTTTTTATGGCACTTGCCACATCATCACCCTTGACTTCAGAAAGTCCCGATGTAAGAATACCTATCATGTCAGGCCGCTGTTTTTCTATAATACTTTCTACAACACTGATTACATTTTCCTCACTTCCCATCACCACATCTTCGGTAAAAAGCTTTGTGCTTGCAAGAGCAATGGGTTCTCTGAAATGCTTTGTTAAAAGCACCTTCCCGAGGAATGAGCATCCCTGCGCTCCGTGAATTATAGGCAGTGCCTTATGTATTCCCTGAAAAGCTATTGCAGCACCAATGGATTGAGAATGTTTGAGGGGATTAATTACAACATCCCTTTTCTGAGGGGCAAGGGGCAAGGGGCAAGGGGTAAATTTATTTTCCTTGACCCCTGACCCTTGACCCCTGACCCTTTCATAAAATCTGATGCTATTGCTTACCTGCTCTGCCAGATTTATCAACCCCTCATAGCCTGCATAGGCGATATGTCTCTCCTGATTCACATCCACAAATGGATAGCCTTCCTTTATGGCGAGATACTGGTTTCTGCCACCTGCAACAAGAATATCGGCGTTTTTATCTTTCATAAGTTTGAGAAGGTTCTTTGGAGTCACATCTTCAACAAGGGGAGCATCTTCGCCCAGTATCTCCTTCATCTTCTCCTCATCCTCAAAGGTGCTCTTCTTAGTTCCCACAGCAACTACATCAAGTCCTAAATCAAGAAGTGCTGAGATGAAAGACCAGCTCTTAACTCCGCCTGTATAAAGAATGGCCCTTTTGCCTTTGAGATTTGAGTATTCCTTTAGCCTTTCTTCCAGTCTTTGTTCTTCCCTTGCAATAATTGATTCTATTTTTTCTATTAAAGATTCCCTTGCCCCTTGACCCCTGACCATTGCTCCTATTGCTCTCATCGCCTTTGACATCTCTGTCTTTCCAAAAAATGAGACTTCAATATACGGAATTCCATATTTCCTTTCCATTGCCTTTGCAACATTTATCAATGCACGACTGCAGACGACAATATTTAGCTTTGCCCTGTGTGCGTAAGTTATCTCTTCAAAGGTAGAATCGCCTGTAATTCTCGACAATATTCTTATTCCTGCATTCTTTAAAATCGGCTCAACAAGCCATAAATCACCGGCAATGTTGTATTCTCCGATGAGATTGATTAACCCCTCCTCACTCCTCCCCTTATATAAGGGGAGGACGGGTGGGGTTAATGAAGGCTCGCCTGTACCTATTACATAATCAAGCAAGACCTCTCCTGCTATCCGGTTTCCAAGATTTTTCGGCCCGACGAAACCTGGTGCATTTACCGGTATAATCCGGACTCCAAGCTCTGTCGCAGTCTTTTTGCAAACAGCCTCTATGTCTTCGCCAATAAGTCCACTTACGCAGGTTGCATAGACAAATATGGCCTTTGGCTTTACTGCCTCATAGGTCTGAAGTATGGCATTGCAGAGTTTTTCTTCAGAACCATACACAATATCTACCTCACTCATATCTGTTGTAAAACCCATTCTGTGCAGGTCGCCCTTTGAAGACAATGTGCCTCTGCCTTCCCATGAATTGCTGCAGCATGCAATAGGGCCGTGAACGATATGTGCTGTATCTGCAATGGGCTGAAGAACTATCATAGCGCCATCAAAGGCGCATGACTCACCACCCCGCGAACGGCAGATTTTCTCCTTCTTCTCCTGCTCACAGCCGTTTTCAAATAATTTATCTGTGCTGGTTAACATTGCAATCCTTTTTTAAATTGTCATGCCCGAAGTTTTTAATCGGGCATCCAGTTCCTTTGTTTCCTGGATTCCCGCTTAATGACTGCGGGAATGACGGATAAGATACAAGTCTGTTTATAAAAACATTAAAGTTCACGGTTTCCTCACCTTATCACATCAAAACTCGTTGTATTGATCGTCTTCCTGTCCATCTCATCAAGCACAGTGTTCACCACCCAGTTAACCAGATTTATTACACCCTGATAGCCGATAATCGGATATCTGTGGAGGTGATGCCTGTCAAATAATGGAAATCCTATTCTTATAAGCGGCGTCTCTGTGTCTCGCCAGAGAAATTTTGCATAGGAATTTCCAATAAGAAAATCCACTGGCTCGGTAAACATCAATGACCTCAGATGCCACATGTCTTTGCCGACATAGACCTTTCCTTTTGCTCCGAAGGGACTTCCACTTAAGAGATTATAAGCTTCTTGCTCAAATGCTTTATCCCCATTGGTACATACGATATGAACAAGTTCCCCTCCCATCTCCATAATAAAACTTATCACCCCCAGCAGGAGATCAGGGTCGCCAATCAGGGCAAATCTCTTTCCATGTACATAGGGATGCGAGTCTATCATCGCATCCACTGCCCTTCCCCTTTCATCCTCGATCTCCTGTGGAATGGGCTTTCCTGTAATCTTGCTTATCTCGTCAAAAAATTTATCTGTGTTTCTGATTCCGATAGGTGAAAGCACGGGGGTCTTCTGTCCCCACTCCTTCTGGATATAATCCATGGTCTTTACGGTTGAATATTTCTGTAACGCAATGGTGGCCATTGCGTTTATGGAATCCACGGCATCCGCAAAGGGTGTACCGCCTGGATACAGTTTGTACTCTCCGGTATTCGGTGAATCAAATATATCACTCACATCAGCGAGTATTGTATGTTCAACACCCATTATGGTGAGGAGCCTTTTCAACTCCCGGTAATTTCCTGTATAGGTGTCAAAGCCGGGAATGATATTTATCTTTCCATTCGGTTCGCCTTTCCTGCCTGCCGTGATGGAGGAAAGTATCCCCTTCATCATATTGTCATAGCCTGTGATATGCGAACCAACAAAACTCGGCGTATGGGCAAAGGGCACGGGCAAATCCTGAGGTATAACACCTTTATCTCTCGCCTGTTTTATAAATGCGTTCAGATCGTCGCCGATGACTTCAGCCATACAGGTAGTTGAGACAGCAAGCATCTTTGGATGGTAAAGGGTATATGCGTTCTCCAGTCCTTCAAGCATATTGTTAAGCCCCCCAAAGACCGCCGCGTCTTCTGTCATGGATGTTGAGATGGCTGCAAAAGGTTCTTTGAAATGCCTGTTTAAATGACTCCTGAAATAGGCAACACAACCCTGGGCGCCCTGAACAAAAGGCATCGTTCCCTCAAAACCAGAGGCGCAAAAGACCGCACCGAGGGGCTGACACGCCTTTGCAGGATTGATCTTTATATGCTTCCGTGTAAAGTTCTTCTCCTTATACTCTTCAGTCTTTGTCCACTCGGCCACATCCTTGACCTTTTCAGCAGGCCATGGATTTTCAAACTCCTTCTTCCTCTCAAATTGCTCACAGTACTCCTGCTCCTGAAAAAGTTCGTTATGGTCTCTTATCTTCATTAGTTTCATCTCTTCCTCCGTATTTTTTGCCACAGACTTACACTGACTGAAGTCCTGAATAATCCCACGAATGCATCTGCCTGAAGGGCACTCCTATCTTATGATAGGAATACTTTTCTTTAATGCCGGAGCCGACCATATCAGGCCTTAGCCTCCTCGTGAATTCCTCCAGTTCATAGAGTGTGGCGTCATCCATGATTACCGTGCCTTCCTTGATATCGGGATATGTCCTCTTGTAATCGTCATTATGTCCGAACTCGTATCCTGATGCAACGACCTCCATACCGAGGTCTTCATATGCTCCTATGGTATGCCTCGGTCTCAAGCCTCCAACATAGAGCATCACCTTCTTGCCCTCAAGCCGCGGCCTGTATTGCTCAATTACCGCATCCATCATCGGCTTGTATTTCTCAATCATCTTTTCTGCATTCTCTTTGATGGCATCGTCAAAATACGACGCAATCTTTCTCAGGCTCTGGTATATCTTTGTTGGCCCGAAGAAATTAAACTCCACCCATGGAATACCGTAAGTCTCTTCCATATGCCTGCATATGTAGTTCATGGAACGATAGCAGTGGACGAGGTTGAGCTTAGCTTTATTGGCAATACCCATCTCATTAATCGATGCATCGCCTGTCCATTGTGCAATAACCCTCAGCCCGAGTTCTTCGAGCATTTTTCTCGATGACCATGCATCTCCTCCGATGTTGTAATCACCAATTAGCGCCACATCATACGGTGTTGATTTTTCAAGTTGACCTTTGCCGAGGATGTAATCCCTGATGGTATCATTTGCGATGTGATGGCCGAGAGACTGACTCACACCCCTGAACCCTTCGCATCTTACAGGAACGATGGGGATGCCCAATTCTTTTGATGTCTTTTTTGACACTGCCTCTATGTCGTCACCTATCAGACCAACAGGACACTCCGAGAGGATGCCTATTCCCCTTGCCAGAGGAAAGAGTTCTTTCAACTCATGTAAGGCTTCATATAAATCCTTATCACCACCGTAGACGATGTCTTTCTCCTGAAAGTCCGTAGTGATGTGCATTGTACCAAAGGTATCTATGCCTGTTTGACCATTATAATAATTTCTCCGCGCCCACCAACTATACTGACCGCATCCTATTGGGCCGTGGCTAATTGTAATCTGGTCCTTCACAGGTCCCCAGACAACGCCCTTTGCACCTGCAAAGGCGCATCCCCTTACGGTCATGACACCAGGTCTTGATTTTACATTGGACTTGACCTGACATGTGCTGCACTGACCGGTAGGGTCATTGGCTGCAAGGTGTTTAGTCCTGTCCTTCTTCGTTTTCTCAGGATACGCCTCCAGAACTTCCTCAATCATCTTTTGAGTCTCTTTAATGGCAGTGCTCATCTGACCTCCTGTAATTTTTCAACTGGTTGCTATTCACTATTTTTGTCCTAATAGGGCGGCCTTTCTTTTTACTTCAGGTTTAAATTTGGTCTTTCCATCAGTGGACTTATATCTCTCTAAAACTATCTGGTCAATCTTCGCCGTATCCAATTCTGGTGGCGTTGCACCTGTCTTCAATATTGCCTCCCTTGCGAGCATCTCAGCCTGCCTGCCCTGGTCAAGGGCATCACCCAATACGCGTAAAGATTCGGGCGGATTATGGAAGCCCATGCTATTTTCAGCGCCTATCCATGTATTTCGATAATATGCCTCCTCATAAATCTCCTTTGCTTTTTTGATCAATGCCTTGTCTGAGCGTGGATTTTTCTCTGCAGCCTCAATCATCAATGCTGCACGGGCAACTGAATAGCCTGCCTTTGTGAACATGTGATTCACCCTGTCCTGGATATTCAATACCTGCTCTTTCAGCCATTCAGGGCTCTGGTTGTGGCACTGCATGCATGCCTTCATATTCTTCTTAAGAGGACTCTCCCATCTATGGGAAGAAATCTTCTCTTTACCAGCCCTTTCATAAGGCATGTGGCAGTCAGCACAGGCCAGACCTGCTGCCCAGTGGACATTGCCAGGGGATGCAAAGAGCTCAAATTCAGGATGCCTGATATGTCCCATCTTCTGGTCTGTTACCTTATGTTTCCATTCCCTGAGGTTTTCATCCTTAATTTGTTTTATTACAGCCTCAATTGTGATATTACCCCATTTGCCATACTTCCACGGGAATAAGAGACCAACTGATTTTCCATCTTTGTCCTTTGGAATCTTATAATCTACATGGCACTGTGCACAAACAAGGCTCCGTAACTCCTGCCTCGTTAATTTATCAGGGTCTTTGCCGATAGCCTTTAATGCCTCTATCAGGGCCCATCGGTTTATACGCAAGTCCATTGTCTTTGGGTCATGGCAATCAGCACAGACAAGACCCATCTCTCTGTGTTTTTCAGGGATTTCTTTCCAGACCTCATCATAGGGCTTACTGAAATAATCGACCTTCAGCCTCTCCTTTAGTTCAGGCACATAAGGGCTTTTGCAGCTCAAACACACACCACCAGCCTTTTTGCGGGAGGCATCAATCTTAAGCTGATCCTTCAATAGATCTGTGTGTCCATTCGGCTCGTTATACTCTACGCCCATTCCCCATCCATCTAAAAGCACAAGCTGGAAAGGCCATGGGCTTAGTCTGCACTCATCGTCATTCCTGTATTTGCTGTACCCTTTCGTTCTCTCGCTATTCTTCAAATAACTGTCATAATGGAGCGGATATATTTTGCCCCACACAGCAGGGTCTTTTTCACCCTCAGGGATGGTTATGGCAGATGTAACTGTCTGAGTTTTTTGCTTGCAACCAAATGCAAATATGCTCAGAAGTAGCAAACAAAGAGTCATCATCACGAAATTTCTCTTATTCATTGAATCTTCCTCCTTTTTATTTGTCATGCTGAACTTGTTTCAGCATCTATGAGATTCCGAAACAAGTTCGGAATGACAGTAATCATCAGGGCTGGATTCCCGTCTTCACGGGAATGACAGTAAAGGCATTAATACCCATGCGGCAACCCTCTGTGGCATTCCCAGCATTTTCTGTCATCTTTATGAATATTTGCCACTAACTGTTCATGGCATCTCACACAGTTGCTCATAACAGTATTCTGCCCATGTTTTGAGATTCTGATAGGGTCGTGGTTACTGTTAAATACCTGTGCATATCCGTGATAAATACCATCTCTCGTCTTACCTGATAATTCTGTAACAACACTTTGCCGGGGCACATGGCAGTCACTGCAGCCTGCCCAGTTTCTATGAGCTGAATGAGACCAGTTCTGGTATTCTTTATTCATCACATGGCAGGAGACACAAAACTCAGGTTTATTCGTATAGACCCACGCCTCTCTTGCTGCAAGTGGAATAAGCGGGATGAGTATCACGCCTACAACAATCATTGCCAGTAATATCTTAGAAGGTATCCCGAGAGGCTTCTTTTTTATTACCTTCATACCGCTGCCTCCTCGTTCTCAAGTATTCCAAAATCCATAAGCAGCTTTTCAAGTTCATCCATAGTTAAAGGAGTTGGGATAACAAGGTTTGTATTCTCAGCTATTTTTTTTGCAAGTGTCCTGTATTCATCTGCCTGTGGATGCTCGGGAGAATATTCAATAACCGTCATCCTCCTCAGCTCAGCTCTCTGAACCTGATTATCCCTGGGGATGAAATGTATCATTTGTGTATTGAGCCTCTTTGCAAGCTCTGAGATTAATTCATATTCTTTATCTGTTTTTCTGCTGTTGCAGATAAGGCCGCCGAGCCTCACACCGCCGCTCTGGGCATATTTGAGAATACCTCTTGAGATATTATTTGCAGCATACATCGCCATCATCTCACCTGATGTCACTATATAAATCTCCTTGGCCTTTCCTTCCCTGATTGGCATTGCAAAGCCACCGCAGACAACATCTCCGAGGACGTCATAAAAAACAAAATCAGTGTCTGCTTCATATGCCCCGTTCTCCTCAAGGAAGTTTATGGCGGTAATAACTCCGCGGCCTGCACACCCTACTCCGGGCTCAGGACCACCTGATTCAGCGCATCTTATACCTTTAAAGCCGGTAAGGAGCACTTCATCTATTTCAATATCCTCTACAGTGCCTCTCTCCCTGGCGAGGTCCATTACTGTAGTCTGTGCCTTCTTATGGAGTATCAATCTCGTCGCATCAGCCTTTGGATCGCATCCCACTATCATGCATTTGTATCCAGTCTCTGAAAGACCTGCGACCGTATTCTGTGTTGTTGTCGATTTACCGATACCACCTTTACCATAAACCGCTATCTGTCTCATAAAATCCTCCTGTCTTTTTTAAATTATTGAAAAGCAATAGCCATGCCATATTGAAAAACAAGTAAATTCAAGGAATGAAGTAAGTTGAATGGTTTATGCGCAGAACAATATTGTCTGCATCAATACAAAAATGTCTATGACAAGGGGGAAATGCATTAAAGAAAACCACAGAGACACAGAGGCACTGAGGGATAAAAAGTGAAGATATGTTTTAAAAATTCTCTGTGTCTCTGTGCCTCAGTGGTTATTCTTACCCGCTTCGCAGCGAGGCGAGTCTCTGTAGTTTTATTAAAATTTATCTCTGTGTGCTCTGTGGTGAAATTGCATTATTTGGAATAATAAAGAAACGTCTTATGGATAGGAACTAAAAAAGAAAGGTGCGCTCAGCTATCCTGCCGCTGCCATTCAGCGGAGAAGTCCTCATAAGATATGGACAGGGCATCTCTGAAGGCATCGTCTATGCTCTTGCCTTTTGAAAACGCATAGAGTAAATCTTTTATCCTTGAAAGGCCGTATCTATCAATAAGGTAAAGCGTGGCTGAATAGCTCTGTTTATATGCTATCCTCGCAGCGTCATGTCCAAGATGCATAAACGAACCTTCGAGGTATCTGAGGGGTATTTTCTTTTTTACAGATGGCTTCGGTCTTCCTTCAAAATACATTGCAAGCCCCTCATTAATCCATGTAGGGCATCTTTGAGTTATAGAATGGACAAGGGCATGAGTGTATTCGTGGAATATAACCGGTTTTAATAGAGAGTCTGCTTTTTCATCAACTCCACCAACAGGAATCCTTATCTTTCCATCGTAGACGCCCCTGCTCCAGAAGGGATTCTTTATCGTTACATAGAAATCTTCTTTTGTGTAAAGTATTACGGTCAGAGCTTCTGATGGAAAGTGATTAAACGAACTGCCTACATAGCTGTATGCATCTTCAAGCAGGTGCAAAATAAGCCTGCTAACATCTCGTTGTACATAACCATCGTAAAATAATGTAAAGTGTCTGGTGGATTCCCTTGAATAATTATCTCCCTGAGCCTTTTTCTCTGACTTTGCTTTTTCAAGGGAACGCCTTGTTAAAGAGTCCTTAGGATCAAGTTCAACTGCTTTCTGCCAGTGTTCGATAGCTTTTTCAAGTTCATCTTTTCTGTAATAAATGGTGCCGATAAGCTTTCTTGCCTGTGCATCTTCACCGTGTTTCAGGCCCTCCTGAAGTGCATCCAGCGCCTTTTCTTCTTCTTTAAGCTGAAAATAAGAAAAACCAAGCCCGAAGTATGCCTTTGGCTCATGCGCAGTCAGTTCCTGGAAATCTTTTGCAGCCTCCTGATACCTGCCCGCTTTGAGTTTCTCAACTGCTGCCTGCCACCTTAAAACATGCTCAGGGATAACAGTAGCTGGTTGCTCAATGACATTCTCGGTACGAGTCGATTCCGACAAGGACTCTGTCTGAACCTGTTCTATTGTGCTTATTTCAGCTTCACGAGCAGGAGGAGTTTGTAGGCTTAATGATTCCTCTTTGACTGTCTTAGACTCACGAACTTCAGGAACATCAGGCTGAACATTAAAATGGATATACAGTGCAAGGATAATACATATTCCAAGGCCGCTATAAACTATAACCCTGACCATCTCGTCTCATAATCGTCTATCAAACTTCACTCTTTTCCTCTATTCCATACTTCCTCATTTTATATCCGATCTGTCGTGGTGTAAGGCCCAGCAGTTTAGCCGCACGGGCCTGAACCCAACCTGTCTTTTCAAGGGCATTAATGATTCCTGCTTTTTCTGTCTCTTCAAGGCTGCTCTTCAGGGACTCCTTTTGCAGAGTTATCTTTACTACAGGGCTCCTGAGGTTTAGAGGAAAGTCTGATGGTTTTATAATATTTTTATCAGACATCACAACAAGTCTTTCTATGGTGTTTTCAAGCTCTCGCACATTTCCCGGCCAGTCATAGTCCATCAATATCTTTAAAGCATCGGAAGACATTGATACCTTCTTTTCGTTTTCTTCGTTGAAGCGTTTGAGGAAATATTCTGCCAGAATCGGAATATCCTCTTTCCTCTCTCTGAGGGCAGGCAGAAGTATCGGCACAACATTAAGCCTGTAATAGAGGTCTTCCCTGAATCTGCCCTGCGATACAAGCCCTTCGATGTCTCTGCTTGTTGCAGCTATAAGTCTGACATCTACCTTTATTGTCTTTTCTCCGCCAACCCTTTCAAATTCCCTTTCCTGAAGAACACGTAATATCTTTGGTTGAAGTTTTAGTGGGAGGTCGCCAATCTCATCGAGAAATATAGTCCCGCCATCTGCAAGCTCGAATCTCCCCTTCCTCATGGCTGTAGCGCCTGTAAATGCTCCTTTTTCATGACCGAAAAGTTCAGATTCAAGGAGTCCCTCAGGGATTGATGCACAGTTAAATTTAATAAAAGACCCTTTTGCCCTCGGGCTCATGTAATGGATTGCCTTTGCTACGAGCTCTTTCCCTGTGCCACTTTCGCCTCTAAGAAAAACGTTGGTCCGGGCCTTTGCCACACGGTGAACCGCTTCAAAGACCTCGAGCATCCTGTCTGATTGAGCTATTACATTCTCTAATTTATATTTGCCCTTCAGCTCCCTCTTTAGCTCTTCCTTTTCTTCAAGCAGGGTCTCCTTTTCCTTTTCAACTTCTCTGTAAAGTTTGACTGACTGGGCTATAAGTGATGCAATAATTTTGAGAAGTCTTAAATCCTCTTCAACCGAGATGCCTTTAGCCTCAAAAAGTCTGTCAACACTCAGAACACCGAGCACTTCATTCCTGAATTTTATTGGCACACAGAGAAAAGCAATATTGTCCTTCTTTATTTTTTGTCTTGCACCTGTCCTGTCAAGGAACAGAGGCTCATCTCCCACATTCGGAATAACTATTGGAGAGCCCAATTTGGCAACACGGCCTATGATTCCTTCACCCAATTTGTATCTCCCCCTTTTTATCTCATCCTGAGTAAGTCCATGGGCTGCCTCAATTATAATCTCTCCATCTTTCTTTAAAGCAACAGTCCCCCTCTTCATGTCCAAATACTCTGACAGGATTTTCATTGCGCTCTTGAGGTTTGACTTGAAATTAAGGGAAGAGCCGAGTATCTTACTTATCTCATACAGTGTGGAGATTTCTAACGTCTTGTAATCTTTGGCCATAGAGGTATTATATCATTAAGAGGTTTGAGGCGTGAGGATTTCTGTAATAAGCCTTCTGTCAACCACTTCTCTTATTTCCACCTCTCCGATAGATGCTGGAAGGATAAATCTCATCTGTCCTGATTTAACTTTTTTATCAATCTCCATAGAATCAAATATACTGGAAACATCTATATCGTCAGGTATCCTGGTTGGCAGCCCATATAAACTTACAAGGGTTTTTATACGCTGGGCCTCTTTTCTCTGGAGAAGCCCTATTTTCACCGCAAGGTCAGATGCCAGGCACATACCAATAGCCACTGCCTCTCCATGGAGAAACCTCGTGTATCCTGTGGCAGTTTCTATTGCATGCCCAATGGTGTGACCGTAGTTAAGTATGGCCCTTAGGCCTGTTTCCCGCTCGTCTTTTTCAACAACAGATGCCTTTATCTCACAGGAGCGTTTTATCACATGTATGAGGTCATCATCGAGGGCAATTATGTTAGCCCTGTTCTTCTCGATATAGTCAAAGAGTTCTCTATCTGCAATAACGCCGTACTTTATTGTCTCTGCGATCCCTGCCCTAAATTCCCTCTGCGGAAGTGTTTTTAATGTCTCCACATCAATAAGGACAAGAGATGGTTGATAGAATGCTCCTATCATGTTCTTACCTAAGGGGTGGTTAACGCCTGTCTTGCCTCCTACAGAACTATCCACCTGTGCAA
>JACROP010000055.1 GCA_016214385.1 Nitrospirota bacterium | reverse complement strand
TTAGAGGGTGAATCTTTTAATCTCCTTTTCAAGAATATCTATTTTTTCTTTTAACCGCTCGACGGATTCAGGTGTGTTGTCGAGTCCTTTCCTTGCCTTTTCAAGGTCTTCATGTGCCCTGCTAATTATATCGAGTCTTTCTCTAAACCCATGGAGCATATTATTAAATATCGGGGCAACATTATGGAGCTGGTCATAGCCCCTGAAGCGCACTGTCTGGCCAAGGTCTGCATTGGAAAGGCCATCGATGGCCTTCTCCAGCCTGTATATAGGGCCTGCTATTTTATGGGAGGCAAAGACAGATATCAGGACTATCACAAGTGTTATAAAGATGACTTCTATGGCTCCGGCAATAATAAAAGTTGATGTGAGCACATCATCGGCCATAATAAACGATGCGACAACTTCAGCATAACGAGATATGTCAGGCCTTGGAAGGATGAGATAGAGAACTGCTATTACAATAGCAATGCCTCCTATAATGCCTGCTGTAAACTTGAGAAAAAATTTTGACTTAAAACTTTTTTCTATCATCTCACTCCTGTGTTTTTCAAAATGGCCTTGTAATCTGTAAGAAAGTGGTGGCTCTCGTGTTTGTGGTGTCTATTTTTTTCTCCCTCCATAATTCATACCTCAGGTTCACAAATATGCGTCTTATATTGTAATCCAAATTAATAGAGCCTGAAATAGTGTCAGAAGGCCCTATGCTCTCATGCATATACCTCAAAATTGACCTCATAAAGAGGTTCCTCATGATGAGATATCCGAGGGTTCCCTCAGTGTAATAAAACCTCCTGTCTGTCGTCCCCGTATCAATCAGTAGCCCTGCCTTCATTTCGATTCTTGCCCGCAAACTTAATTGCATGAAATATGCCAGAGATGTATCTGATGTAAGGATTCTTGTATAAATTGCAGGCGGAGTTTCGGAGTCTGTCCTCTCCTGTGTGGTCATTTCCTGAAAGTATCTTAGCTCACTCTGGAAGGTGAGTCTTTCTATGTAGTTGCTGATTATGCCGAGATTGAGCCTATAAGCCTCTGTCCTGCCTCCTAAGGTAGAGGTAAAATAATAAAGAGAACCCCCTGTAGAGACATTAGATTTTATATCCGGGAGATTTTGGGACAGTGTGGATGTGAGGTTGTAATTCATGGTCGTCTTATCCCTCTCGCCCTGGAAGGCGCCAAAGCCCAGGGTTGTGCTTGCAGAAAGTGTAAGTTCCTTTGCTATTGGCGTAAAATAACTCAGGCCGCCACTTAGCATTTCTGCTGTCTCCCTGCCAAAATCTCCAGTGTTATAGTAGACAGAGACGTCTCCTGAGGTTGTGAGAGCCTGGCTTACTTTATAGGCGCCATTAACAGAATTGAAAAAGAAATCACCTTTCCCTGCAGGTTGTTCTATACGGTGGTAATTTGTATTCATATTCCCTCTGAACCTGTCTGTAGGGATGTATTCAAGGTAAGTAGTGGATGAGACTTCTGTAAAATCAGTGAGTGTGTTTTTGTTAAACCCGGCATTCTCAGAGAGTGTCAATGTCTTTGATAATCTTGTCCTGCCAGAGAAGTTTACGTCATGGATGTTTTCTTCTTCAAGCTTTACCCTATAAAGGGTGTTTCTAAAATTGTAGTTAAGGTCAATCGCAGATTCCTTCCATGTCTGGTTCAGCCCTAAAAAAAGGGCCCTTGTCCGTTCATCGGTTGGTTCTGCCTGTCCTGTGATTTTTCTGTCATCCTGCCTGAGGCTGTATCTCAGAGTCGGAAGCCCCTTCGGGTATGCACTGCCCTCCAGCCCTGTGCTCTTCAGGGTCTGTCTTACGAGGAGGGATGGCCCTTCTGCTTGCGGGACAAAAGATGTATTTGTAAACTTTGTAGTCCAGAGGGAAAAAGGATAAGGGGTGCCTCTGATGAAATCAAGCCTTATGTTATAGTCCTTGCCTTTTGCACTTACATCGCTGCCGTCAGACTTGCCGTCCTCTTTTACAAATGTCCCGCCGATAGAATATGAGAAGAGCCGCGGGTGATAGATAAAGCCGCTATAATTGAGACCATACCTCTGCTCTATGCTCGAGCGGGTAGTGGTAGAGCCTGCAGTATCAAAATCCTCTTTATTGTAAGTGAGCTGCACTATCCCTGAAAGCCCATATTCCTGGGCCTCTGTTATAATGGGAAGAGGCAGTAGAAACAAAAGAATTGCAAGTCCATGAAAAATAATTCGCCCATTCACTGCCAACTGTTCACTGTTCTCCGTTCACCGTTTCTTGATTTCTTACTGTGAGTCGTGAACCATGAACGGTAAATTTTAATAATACTTAATCGTTGCACTGGCCTTCAACCTCTTCAGGAGCTCTTCCATTTTTTTTGCCTGATAGGATTCAGTAAGTTCCTTTTTGAGTTTGTTCTTTATCTCATCGAGAGGTATCTGCCTTGAGGGCCTCCTGTCTTCTACTTTGACAATGTGATACCCTTGTTCATTTTCGATGAGCCCGCTTATCTGCCCTGTTTTCATGGAAAAGGCCACCTTCTCTACCTCAGGTGCGAGCCTTCCTTTATGAATAAAGCCAACCTCGCCCCCTTTGACTCTGCTCATGTCTTCAGAATAAGACCACGCCACTTTTGAAAAATCCTCACCGGATTTCAATTTTGATAACGCTTCTCTGGCTTTTGCCTTTGCCTTTTTTCTTGAATCAGGGTCTGCGGGGTTAATCTTTACAAAAATGTATTTCAGACTCACAGTCTCTGGCTCCATGAATTTCCCAATATTTTTATTGTAGTAGTCCTCGATGTCTTTGTCTGTAAGGCTGACTCTTACTTCTTTTTCCATGAGTTTTTCAATGAGGAGGATCTTTTTTACCTTTTCCTTAAGGTCATCTTCACTTATGCCGTATTTTTTTAATGCCTCTTCGAATGCTTTTCTGGATGGATATTTTTCTTTTATTTTATCAAGCCGTGCAATTACATCAGACTTATCAGTTTTCAGCCCCTGCTTTCTGGCTTCCTCAAAAAAGAGCGCTTCATTAATCAGGTTTTCGAGGGCTTTTTTCTCTGCTTCTTTGCGCTTTTCAGGGGAGACATGGGCATGATAGGAGATGCTCGGCAAAAGGCTGTCTGTGGCTATGTCAAGCTCTCCCTGCGTGATAGCAGCGCCATTGACCTCTGCCACAACCTTGCTTGCCCTGAGCTCATCAGTGGCGTAAGTCTTTGATTGCAAGACAATTATAAAAAATATTAAAAACAGGATAATTACGGGTCGGAGACTCGACTCTACGAGTTTCTTGACTCCCATCTTTGCTGTTTCTCCTTAAGTTATGGTTTTTATAGTTAGCCAAGTATACGAATTTACACATCACAAGTTCAAGAAAAAGATTATCCTGTTCGCCTCGGTCTACGACTCGTAGAGCGAATCCGCTGAGGCGGATAAATCAGAGGCAAGCCTCATTACTATAAAAAAAGGGTGTGCAAGCTGCACACCCTTTTTAAGAACTCTTTTATACCATTACTTTATGTGGCATCCGAGGCAGAGCTGGCTGCCTGTGTTAGCAACTCTCAAGAAGGTTGCGACATCCTTTTCATGCGGGTCATGGCATGAGCCGCACTCAACCTGATCCTTGCCACTGCCATAGAACTGGACATAGCTAGTCCCTACAGTAATTCTACCCTTGGTAGTATCAGTAATAGCATTAAACTGTGGGTCTGCTGTGGTGCTATAGGTTATAGATATAGGATGGTCGTTGCTCAGGTCTGCGCCAATATAAGCATTGGTACTTGTAGTTATGTTGGTCAGGCCACCTGACCATGTCCATCCTGATGGTGCACCAATGCCACTGCCTGGCTTGTTCACCAATGAGTCAAATGCAACTGTTCCATCATGGCAACTAAGACATGCTGCAGAGACTCCCTGAGGGGTTCCTGCAACTGTCATATCCATTGTAGCGCTCACTGAAGAATTATACATCGTATAAGTTGCAGTTGAGCTTGTCCTGTTCCATAATGGCATGCCTGCAGGTGTGGTTGTTGAGAAGTGAGGGGTATGGCAGAACACGCATACCTCATCTGTGCCTGCTGTGAGATAAAAGGTTCTGGTAGCAGTTGAGGTGGAGGTTGAAAGGTTATGCTTTGTGTTCTTCACATCCTGGGCTGCATAGGCAACACCAAATGCCAGAAGAATAACAACTCCAATTATAAATACTTTCTTCAAATTTGTTCACCTCCTCTCTAAATTTATGGTTTTAATTTTGACTTTAAAACTTAAAAAGCAAAATAAATGCCAGAGGCTAAGTGGTCAAGAGATTGACAGGTTCAGTGCTCAAGTGATTGAATTTATGTCTTTTTTACTTGAGTCCTTTGAACCCTGAACCTTGAACCCTTAATAGGGGTGTGTTATTTCACTCAGCAGAGGGTGATTTAACACGAACTATGTGGGCGATAACCTATTTTTTTTGCTGGCTTTTTTTATACTTCTCACTCAAGTACTGGAAGATATTAATCCTGCGGTTATACTGGTCTGCCACGTATATTTTGTCGTCCTCGTCTATCCACATGCCTGCTGGAAGCCAGAATTTACCCTCTCCTCTGCCCATATCGCCAAAAAACAATAGAAGCTGTCCGGTCTTATCGAATATCTGGACATTGTTAAAGGCAGCATCCACAACATATATGTGGCCATCTGAGTCCACGGCTATTCCCTTTGGCCTTGCAAACTGGCCTGGAGAATCCCCTATCTGGCCAAATTTAGAGAGAAACTTTCCATCGGCATCAAATATCTGGACCCTGAAGTTCATGCTGTCAGTAACATAGATTTTTCCCTGCCCATCAATAAATGTATTTGTCGGAAAATTAAACTCTCCGTCTTCTCCGCCTCTTTTGCCGAATTCAAATAAGAATTTTCCATCTTTACTGAATACCTGGATATGATGCTTCTTTGTATCAACCACATAGACCCTTCCGAGGGCGTCATTCACGGCAATACCAACAGGCTGCTCGAATTGCTTCTTTTCTCCTATGGGATGAAGATATCTGCCATTTTTGTCATAAACTATTGCCCTGTCCTGCTCAGTGTCCGTTACATAGATATTGCCATCTTTATCAGTAACAACGCCTATAGGCTTCTTAAGTATACCCAACCCCTCTTCGCCAATATAGAATGCCTTTTTCTCCTTCAGGTCAAATACAGCCACTCTCCCTGCTCCGGTATCAGATACATAAACCCTTCCTGCTCCTGCATGGGCGCCATATGGCTTTCCTAAAACTATGCCCCTCTCTTTTTCGCCGACAATGACTTTGAGAAGCTTCTCTCCTGCGCCTGGTTCCTTTACATCCATCTCCCCCCTTATCCATCCAACCCACTTTATCTTCGGCTCTTCTGGCGGCAGGGGCCACATAAGTTCGACTTCTTTTTTCTCAGGCGCTGCACAGGAAAATAAAATAATGCTGAGGCTGGCAATAAACACAAGAGGGGAGACCCCGTTAAGTTTGGATTTCATTTTAAACATCATTTGAAAAGCTAACACAGAAATAAGAATGGTGTCAACACCATCGAGGGATTTAAGATATTTTTTACAAAAACCTTATTGAACTTATGAATATTGCAGGTCTATAATAAATCCATGAAGAGATTTATCTGCGCAATTTTTCTTTGCCTTATCCTCGTTTCTCCATCCAGAGCAGTTGTAAAAGAATGTATCTTCTGCCATGAGAGTCCCAAAGGCGGGGTTGTAAAAAAGCCCCTTACAGAGCTTTGCCTCGGATGTCACAGGGAGAGGATAGGCATGGGAGAACATCCAGTCGGAATGATTCCCAGGATTTCCATACCGAGCGGCTTTCCGCTCACAAAAGATGGCAGGCTCACATGCATAAGCTGCCATGATCCTCATTCTCAGGAGCCCATGATGTTAAGAGTACAACCTATTGCCCTCTGCAATGCATGCCATAAGAAATAGTTCGCATCATTAAAGCAGCCCGAATTTCTGCATCCTGTATCTCAGGGCGTCTCGTGAGAGGTCGAGCAATTTTGCTGCCTTTGTCTGATTACCATTAGCCATTTGCAGTGCCTGGCGGATAAATTCTTTTTCAAGCCCTTCGAGGGATACGCCTTCTGAAGGCAAGTTTAGAGGAAATTTTTCTCCCTCGGGGGTAGTCTTATGGGCATAAGTATTGATCTCCATGTGCAGGTGTTCTGGAAGGATGACGTTGTCGCTTTCCAGGATAAAAACTCTTTCTATAATATTTTTTAACTCTCTCACATTGCCAGGCCACGGATAATTCAGCAATAGTTCCTCAGCTTCTGGAGCTACGCCTTTTACCTCCTTCTTGATCTCTCTATTAAAGACCTTGATAAAATGCATAACCAGAGGGATGATATCCTCTTTTCTCTCCCTCAGCGGAGGCATGTATATAGGGATTACTTTTAGCCTGTAGTAGAGGTCTTCTCTGAAGCTTCCGTCTTTTGTTGCTTCTTCCAAATTTTTATTTGTGGCGGCTATAACTCTGACATCCACTTTGATGTCTCTAAGACCGCCTATTTTCTTAAATGTGCGTTCCTCTATGACCCTGAGGAGCTTAGCCTGGGTAGAGGGCTTCATATCGCCAATCTCATCTAAATAAATTGTTCCGCCATCGGCTAATTCGAAGAGCCCTTTCTTAGATGTCTTTGCATCTGTAAAGGCACCCTTCTCATAGCCAAAGAGCTCGCTTTCGATAAGGGTTTCTGGCAGGGCTGTGCAGGTTACTTCTATAAAAGGTTTGTCAGCACGGGAACTATGGAAATGAATCGCCTTTGCTATAAGGTCCTTTCCAGTTCCGCTCTCCCCCTGAAGAAGAATAGTAGTGGCGTCACTTTCAGCAATCTTTCTGGCAATGGTGATTACCTTTTTTATAGCTTCGGACTGCCCTATGATGTTTTCAAAACTGTATTTGTCCTGCTGTTCGCTCCTTAGCTGGCGGACCTCTTTTTTTAAAGTCACTGTCTCCAGCGCCTTTTTTATCAGTATCTTGATTCTATCCAGGTCAAAAGGTTTCTCTATATAGTCATAGGCCCCTAATTTTATTGCCCTGACAGCACCTTCAACACCTCCATGGGCTGTAATCATGATTACCAGGGCATCCCTGTTCTGTTCTTTTATCATTTCCAGGGTTTTAATGCCATCCATCCCTGAAAGCTGGACATCTAAAAGTGTGATATCAGGAATTTCTGCCTTAAAGACCTCAAGTCCCTCTTCGCCTGAATCAGACGTTAAGACCTCGTATCCCTCTTTTTCTAAGCCCTGTTTGAGGGACCAGGTAATAAACTTTTCGTCGTCTATGACTAATATCTTATTCACTGGAGTTCCCTGAGTTTTTTCTCATTTAGCCTAATCCCTTTTTAGCTTCTTGTGATACTTGTTACAATTAGTGAAAGCTGCATAATAAATGTCCGCTGTTTCGTCATTCCCGTGAAAACGGGAATCCAGACGTCGTCCCCGTGAAAACGGGGACCCAGGAATACCAAGGAACTGGATGCCCGATTAAGAACTTCGGGCATGACAGATAAACCGTAAATACTGGATTCCCCGATTAAGCCTGCCCTCGAAGGTTGTAATCGGGGGTCGGGGAATGACATCAACGCTGTGAGTATAGGACATTAATATTACAGGCATCATTAGCAGCATTTTACCGGCAAATATACCATAAAGGCACTCCCCTTCCCTGGTTGGCTTCTAACCATGATTCTTCCACAGTGGTCTTCTATAATCCGCTGACTTATTGAAAGGCCGAGGCCTGTGCCTTTAACTTTTTTTGTAAAGAATGGATTAAAGATATTTTTTATATCCTCCTCAGAGATGCCTACTCCTGTATCTTCAAACTTTATCTCTAACCATTCGGTTTTTATTTCTGAAAGCCCTTCGGATATTTCTTCTGAATTTCTCAAAGCGGTTGTGATTTTCAGGACTCCTCCTTCGGGCATCGCCTGAATGGCATTGATGGAAAGATTCAAAAATACCTGCTGAATCTGGTCAGCATCTAACATTATATCAGGAAGGTTTTTCTCGAAATCCATCTCTATGATGGTTTTCCCCTTTTTTGCTACCTGCTGGATGAAAAAGAGGGTCTTCTCCAGAATGGAGTGTATATTGTTAGGAGACATCTGCGGCGGTGTGGGTTTTGCATAGCTCAGGAGGTCTCTGACTGCCCGATCAAGTCTCTTTACCTGATTTAGAATCTCAGTAATGATTTCTTTTTTCGGGTCTTCCGGGTCAAAATCAGAATATAAAACCTGGATG
>JACROP010000054.1 GCA_016214385.1 Nitrospirota bacterium | reverse complement strand
TCCGCCAAATGTCCGAGAAGTGCATATTGAATGGAAAGTGTATTGGATCGCCGGCTGATGGTGTCTATGATTTTTAAATCATGCGGAGACTTGTCTGTGTGAAATGGCTGCATGGAAAAACTTTGGTCGGTCATCGCATGTCCTTAATGATTTTTCGAATTGCTTTTCCATGTGATTCGATACTTTCGGTGAGTTTGAATTGGACTAGTGCCCTGACAAGATTATGTTTCTAGTGCCTGACCTTGAAATAGACGTTGCCTTCCAGATAGTCGGTAAAGAATCTCAGTCCCAGCTCAAAGGCGATCAGGCGGATCGCATCATAGAGATATTCATATTCGTCTTCTATGAGGAAATTTCTTGCTTGTGAGAGGTAGCCCTGCAAAATGGCATGGCAGAGATCAGGATCGAAACGAACCGACTCCCACTTCTCGGTTTCTTCTCCCATGGGATTGCAGCCGGAGCGGATGCAGTCTCCAATATCATAATGAATCAGGCCGGGTTTAACAGTGTCCAGGTCAATAATGCTGACCGCCTGTCCGGTGTCAGTGTCTATCATGACGTTGTTGATCTTCGGGTCGCCGTGAATCGGCCGAAGAGGCAGCCTGCCTTGGTCTCTGGCATTCTCAAGGACATGCGCCCACATTCTTCGTTTGCTCACGAACCTGAGGCAATAATTGACTTCATCGGATCTGCCGGCACCATATTTTTCAATGACCTCATCATAGTGCTGAAGGTAGAGCGGTGTAATGTGAAACCCTTTCAGAGTGTCGGCAAGTCTTTCGCATGGCAGGTCGCTTATGAGATTATGGAACAGACCGAGCGCATAGCCGATTTCTCTTCCGTGCTCAAGACCTTTAATGGTGTCAAAGGACCGGGCATTGTCAATAAAATTGATTGCCCGCCAGAACGCTCCAGAGGAATCAATCCAGTGATCGAGGCCGTTCAGGGTCAACAGCACTCGCGGCATCTCCCAGCGGCGGTCCTCGTTCAAGGCACGCTTGCGAACATGCTCTATTAAAGTGCGCATGTTCTGCACGATCAGTTTTGGCTGGCGAAATACCTGCGTGTTGATGCGTTGAAGAATGAAGTGCTTTTTTCCTTTGGAATCCAGGGTTACCAAAAAGGTGTCATTGATATTGCCATGCCCGTATTCCCTGATATCTAAAACCTTGCCCTTCTGTTTGAATTGATCTGCAATGGCAACAAGATTTTTCAGGGCTGTGCCACTTATTTTGTTATCTTTTGTCATGTGTGAATCCAAATTAATTATTAGCCGATCTTGCATTCGGTATGAACAACTGATTCCCATGTTTATCCCTGAACGATGCAATAGCCTGCTGCCCCTCTTTTGAGATAATCCAGTTCACAAACTGCATGGCTTCTTTATATTTAACATGCCTGTGCTTCTCAGGGTTGACCGCCATAACACCATACTGATTAAACAGTATAGGGTCGCCTTCAAGGATAATTATCATTTCAAGCCTGTCCTTATCCTTTGTCGCAAGCCATGTCCCTCTATCTGTAAGGGTATATGCTCGTTTTTCATTGGCAATCCTCTGGGTCTTCTCCATTCCCTGGCCAACTTCCATATACCACTGGCCTTTGGGCTGGATAGCTGCCTTTTTCCAGATAGACAGTTCTTTTTTATGCGTTCCTGAATTATCACCCCTTGAGATAAAAGGATATCTGGTCTTTTCAATCTTTTTGAATGCCTCAAGAGCGCTTTTCGTCTCCTTTATCTTTGCAGGGTCACCAGGGGGGCCAATAATAACAAAGTCGTTATCCATGACATCATGACGGTTGACAAAATAGCCTTCATTGACAAGCTTTAACTCATCATCTTTTGCATGGACAAATACAACATCAGCATCTCCCCTCTTGCCTATTTCAAAGGCAGCGCCAGTGCCGACAGCAACAACATCAATCTTTATGCCTGTCTTTTTCTCAAATATGGGCAGGATGTAATCAAATAATCCTGAGTTCTGCGTGCTTGTGGTTGATGCACAGCGTATCCTCGTCTCAGCGGATACAATTGACACAAATGCCACCGATAAAAGCAATACGAAGGATAAAGGATTTCTAAGCAATCTCATTTTTTCTCCTTTTTCGCCTCGGCAAATCAGACGAGTCTGAAAAAACTTTCTTGAGAGTATTATACTTTATAGCCTAAAAATAGGCATTTTCTATTGACAGATACAGATTGCTATGATATTTTTTGGATGTATGGAACGTTTTAGGAAAAATCCAGAAAAGGAGGAATAAATATGGCCTGCAAACCAAAAGGTGTACCCTGCGGCCCTAAAAAGGCTGCATCAAAGTCATCTGCAAAGAAAAAGAAGAAGTAACAGCCTCCGGCAACGTTAAAAAGTTCTCTTGAATGTGGCTATAGCTATTATCATCATTGCAGTGCTAAAAACCAGAAGAAAGGCTATGTCACCTGAAATATTAATGAGACTTGCATCCTTAAAGAGAATCGACTTCAATGCATTTACTGCATATGCTTCAGGATTTACCTTTGCGAATACCTTGAGCCATTCAGGGAAACTTGCAATCGGATAAACAGCGCCGCTCGGAAAGAAGAGTATGACATTCAGAAATCCGCTTAATATTCCGACAATCCTCGGATGATTTACTCTTCCGAGGATAACAAACATCATACTCAAAAGGCAAAGGGTTGTGAGTATCACCACTATAAATATGGAAGCGCATTGACTAACTCCCCTTGAAAGTGGGATGCCAGATATTACCATGCTGAGAGTTAATATTAGAGCAGCGAGCACAGTTGTTATCAGAAGACTGCTTATAGCGAGGCCAGATACTATATGGAATTTTGAAATTGGTGTAAGGAGATAGCTCTCATCAATGCCGAGAAATCTATCCATAACGAGATTAAAGGCCCCGGTTGTCAGGGTGCCCAGGAATATTGCCATAATAACTACTCCAGGCACAAGGGATTGGTAATAGTCAACCTTGCTGTAGAGGTCTATTTCTCTCGGATGAACAACATCAACTTTTTCCCTTATGAAAACATGATCAGGTTCTATAAATCTCAGTGCGCCATTCACTGCGCTTCTTATGGCTTCCGCAGATATGCTGTCTGTGTTGTCAAGGAAGATCCCCACTGAAGGTTTTTTCTTTAATGAAACCCTTTTGCTGAAATCAGGAGGTATGATAATAGCCGCCTTATATCTGCCCTCCCTAACTCTATCAATGGCATTTCTCTGGTCTTTTATGCTGATGATGGTGAATGTTTTTGGTCCTGCCTCGATAGCACGTAAGTTCTCGATGATGCGATTAGAATAAGGGCCTGTGTCTTGATTTACAACAACTATGGGGAGGTCTTTTAATTTCCCTTGAAATGAATTTCCGAGGATTACGAGATAGAGAATGGGCATAACAATACTCATTGCGAGTACTACAGGATTTCGCATGAATTTTCTCAAATCCCTTTCTATAACCGCAAACAGCCTTACCATATCATCCCATCATCTCCCCCATTTCCGGGGTGCTCCAGCACCGATTAAAAAGCTCACCTTCTTTGCCTCCTCTTCCCTTATGGATTTACCTGTAAGGTGTATGAAGACATCCTCCAGTGATTGCTCGTGGATTGCCACTGATAAAACCTTTCCTCCAGAGGACTTAATCACATCCATGAGCGTGGAGAGGTTTTGTGCACCGCTGTCAACATAAATCCTGATCCTGCTGTCCTCAATATTGATCTTATGTACGAATGGTAAATTCTTTATTGCCTCCACAATGCCTTCTAATAGATTTTCGATGGTGAGAGAAATAATATCATTCCCTGGAATCTGAGACTTAAGCTCATCAGGACTGCCGATTGCTATAATCTTTCCTGAATCTATTATGGCTACCCTGTTGCAAAGGGACTCTGCCTCTTCCATATAATGAGTTGTGAGGAATATGGTTATTGAATCTCCTTCCTGGAATTTCCTTAGAAAATCCCAGACCACATGCCTGGACTGGGGGTCAAGCCCCAGGGTCGGCTCATCTAAAAAAAGAACCCTTGGTTTATGCACAAGTGCCCTTGCAATCTCAAGCCTTCTCCTCATACCGCCTGAGTATGTGGCAACAAGGTCATTGGCCCTTGCAGTGAGACCGACCATATCGAGGAGATACCTTGTCCTCTCCTTTCTTTCCTTATCGGGCATGCCATAGAATCTTCCATAGATGTCCATATTCTCATAAGCTGTAAGGTCAAGGTCGCTTGTCATGGCCTGAGGTACGACACCAATCTCACGTCTCACAGCATCTGGCTGTTTTGCCACATTACAACATGCAACGACAGCGCTCCCGCTTGCAGGCTTCAGGAGTGTGGTGAGTATCCTGATAAGGGTTGTTTTACCTGCTCCATTAGGGCCAAGGAAGCCAAAAAACTCTCCCTCAAGCACATCAAAACTCACATTATCAACTGCAGTAATCGGGCCGAACCTCTTTGTTATCCCGAAAACTTCAATAGCTTTAGCCTTTTGCATAATACTTATTTCTTCTTCGGTATTTCTACTTCAACGGTCATTCCTGGCTTTAATATCCCACCAGTTTCATCCAATCTTATCTTGACCCTGAAGGTCTTAATATCCTGTCTTCCACGGGTCACATCTCTTTGTGTTGCAAATTCCGCATATCTTCCTATCTCTGAAACCTTTCCTTTAAATACTTTATCAGGAATCCCTTCCACCCTGATAATCGCCTCGCTATTAAGAACTACACCACCTATCAGGGCCTCCTCTATGTCTGCTCTCACATATAGATTATCCATATCCACTATTGTTAAGATTGTTACACCCGGACCAACTATTTCCCCTTCCTCCAGTGCCCTAAATGTGACCACCCCAGAAATGGGCGACATTATAATAGTGTCGTTGAGCCTTGATCTGTGAAAAGAGAGATTGGCCTGTGATTCCTTGAGTCTCGCCTTTACAGAGGCAAGCTGACTTATTGCTGTATTGAGTTGTGCCACAGCAGCATCCCTTTTTGAGTAAGCTGTTGCGAGTTTTGCCTCTGAAGAATTATAGGTTGCCACAGACGTATCGTAATTGGTTGTGGCCATTTCAAAGGCTTCTTTTGATATGAGTTCCTCTTTATAGAGGGCATTTGCCCTGTCCATCTTTCTTTTTGCCTCTTCCATCTGAACACGTGCCTTTTCCTTTTCAGCCTCCCCACTCTTTATCTCGGCTTCAGCACTCCTAATATTTGCCCTTGCATTTTTTATCGCAGCTTCCGAAGCCGTTACATCAGCCTTTGACCGCTCAACCCCTGCCATTGCCTGTTCTACTGCTGCCCTGAGGTCTTCACTTTCCAATTTGATAACAATCTGTCCTTCTTCTGCTTTGTCGCCCTCATTGCAGCATATCTCTGAAATTCTGCCCGATACCTTTGAGGAAAGATTCACCTCCAATCCTTCGATAATTCCGGCTGTACGGATAGTCTCATCCCGTTTGTCTTTCTGGTAATAGAAAACAAAAAAAAGAATGACTGCTATAAGAAGGATTATTGCAGATATGATTAACCGTTGTTTCATTTTAAAATACCTCTAACTAACTGAATTTATTGTTTCTTGTCCCTATAAAACACCTTTAAAACGGCTCATCTTTTATCAATGCTATACTTACCCGGGCCTATGAAGATTAGACTCAGAAAAACAATTCCATCCTCTATAGCATGGGATGCGACTTTCAATCCCTCGCCCTTTCCGAGATGCATTGCTGCAGCAACAGCCATTGTGATTGTCAGGAGTATGCAGGCTGGCCTGAAAAATAGGCCAAGAATGATACAGATGCCCCCAAAGAATTCTGAAAAGGCTGCCATGAATCCCCAGAATACAGGAGCAAAGTCAATACCAACATACTTCATTGCCATGCCAAGCTTTTCCCATTTCTCTGGCCCACCGAACAATTTTGGAGCACCATGATATAAGAACATAATTCCTATGCCTACACGGAGAATCAGAAGCCCGATATCTGTATATTTGGTCAGTGCTTTTAATATCATTTTTAACCTCCAGAATTTGCTTTATGACTGCCGACTTTCGACTTTCTTTTAATAAACTTCCCCTGCAAATCATCAAACAGATCATAAGCCACAGGCACAACAACAAGAGTGAGGAATAATGATGTCAGAAGTCCACCGATGGTTGCAATTGCCATGGGTGAACGGGTTTCAGCACCTTCACCAATTCCGAGGGCAATAGGCATCATACCAAAGACCATGGCAAAGGTTGTCATGAGTATGGGCCGTAATCTTACAGGCCCTGCATGAAGTATTGCCTCTCTCCTTTCCATCCCCCTTGCCCTGAGGGTGTTTGTATAGTCCACAAGAAGGATTGCATTCTTTTTTACAAGACCCATTAAAAGGATTAGCCCGATAAAACTAAAGATATTAAGGGTCTTGCCTGTGATTAGTAATGCACCAAAGGCTCCGATAAATGAAAGTGGCATCGAAAGCAGCACTGTTATGGGATGGATAAAGCTCTCGAATTGTGACGCAAGAATCATATACGCCAGGATAATTCCGAGCACAAGGGCAAATATCAGATAATCAAAAGATTCGCCCATAATATCAGCCATTCCTTTATATCTTCCGGAATAGTCAGGAGTAAGAATCTTTGCTGATATGGCATCAAGCTCTGACTTTGCCTGGCCAAGGGGCTTGAGTTCAAGGTTTGCAAAGAGTGTTATAGCCCTCTGCCTGTCAGCCCTGTTTATTATGCTTGGACCACCTGCCTCCTGAACCCTTACAATATTTGAAAGTTCAACAAGCCTTCCATCTTTCGACCTTACATAAATCCTTCCAATATCATCAGGATTTGATCTGTCCTCTGGTTTGAGTCTCGCTCTGACATCGTATCTTCTGCCTTTTGCCTCGTCCTTGAACTTTGTTACATCAACTTCGCCGCCAATGAGAAAATTTACAGACTCTGCTAATGTAGCAATGTCAACTCCTAAGTCTGCTGTCTTGTCCCTGTCAATAAAGACCCGTACCTCTGGTTTTCCTACTTCCAGGGATGTATCCACATCAACGATGCCTGGAAGTTTTGAAAATTCGTCAATGATCTTTTTGGAATAATCAGTAAGGAGAGTTAGATCTCTTCCCCTGATACTGTACTGAATCGGAACCATTCTCTGCCCACCTCCAACAAGGGCAACATTTTCAGCAGTTCCTTTAAGGCCAGGTACCTGCCTGAATCTTTTTCTCACCTCAGCCATTATCTGTTCCTGGCTTTTCTCCCTCTCGGCTTTTGGCTTAAGTCCAATAAACATGGATGCCTTGTTTGTCTCTCTTGTAAGGCCAAACCCCTGGGCATAAAAGACAGTTTTTACTTCAGGGATAGACTTTATATAATCCTCTGCATCTTTAAACATCCTGTCCACTTCATCAACGGAATAATCTATAGGCGCCTGGAGTCTCACTATAAATCGGCTCTGGTCTTCGGGTGGTATAAATTCTTTACCGAGAAAAAATATCGGAATAAAGATACTGAAGATAAAGATGCCTGTTGTAAGAATTATCACGATTGCCCTGTGCCTTAAGGCAATGGCGAGTAGCCGCCTGTAAAGTTCTTCGATTTTTTTATAGCCCTTTTCAAGCCAATAAGAAATTCTAGAGATTGACGAGTTTTTTGACTCCTGGCCCTCGACTCCCGACCCTCGACTTTTTAGATATCTTGACGCCATCATTGGCGTGAGTGTAAAAGATACGAACAGAGATACAAGAACTGCAAAGACAACTGTCAGTGCAAACTGAAGGAAAAATCTTCCGATAATGCCTTTCATAAAAGCCACTGGAAGGAATATTGCGACAATGGCAAGAGTCGTCGCCATGACCGCAAGCCCTATCTCTGATGTAGCAAAGGATGCTGCCTCTCTCGGCTTCATTCCGCCTTCTATATGCCTGTGGATATTCTCTATGACAATGATAGCGTCATCGATGAGAATACCAATAGAAAGAGAAAGCGCAAGCATGGTCATATTATTGAATGTGAATCCGAAGGCATTCATGATGGTAAATGTGGAGATAACTGATGTAGGCAAAGCTAATGCACTAATAATAGTAGTCCTGACATTTCTCAGAAAAAGAAGAACCGCAAAGACAGCAAGTATGCCTCCGAAAATCAGGTGATGTTGAACCTCTCTTATGGAGCGCTTTATAAATATTGACTGGTCAAAGCTTATACCGAGATTCATGCCAGGGGTTAGCGCCTTTGTAATGCTTGGGAGTTCTTTTTTTATCCTGTCTATGACCTCAACAGTATTTGTGCCAGACTGTTTCTGTATTCCGAGACCAACGGCTGTTGTTCCATTAAAACGGGCTATGGAACGCTTCTCCTCCATTCCATCTTCAGCACGGCCAATATCCCTGAGTCTCACAGGAGCGCCTTTGTAGTAGCCGACAATCAGGTCATTAAAATCCTGCACCTTCAGGAATTCACCCTTGACCTTTACAGAATATTCCTTTGTTTTGCTCTCGATCCTTCCACTGGGAAGCTCTACATTCTCTCTCTGAAGGGCCATTATAATATCATGGGCAGTTATCTGATATGCCCGTAGTTTGTCAGCATCAAGCCAGATCCTTACCTGCCTGAGTCTGAGTCCGCCCAGTCTTATGGCACCAACACCGTTTATTTTCTGAAGCTGTTCCTTCAACACCTCATCGGCATAAGTGGAAAGTTCCCTTACTGATTTTTCTCCAGTGAGACCGAGCCACATGACAGGCGTCGCATCAGGGTCAACCTTTTCTATAATCGGCTCATCAATATCTCTGGGCAGTTTTGATCTAATGGCAGCAATCTTTTCCCTTACGTCCTGCACAGCAAGGTCAATGTCTCTTTCGAGGACAAACTCCACCATGACTGTGGACCTCCCCTCTGTGCTTGTGGAGGCAATGGTCTTTACTCCATTGATAGTATTTACCGCCTCCTCTATCTTGTCAGTGACATCTATGTCCATTATTTCAGGGCTTGCACCCTGTAAAGCAGTGGTGATATTCACCATAGGAAAATCCACTTTTGGAAAGAGGTCAACACCAAGACGTGGATAGCTCACGACACCAAGGACAACAAGGCCAAGTATGACCATCGTTGCGAAGACAGGGCGTTTTATGGATGTATCAGCGAGCCACATAAAATCAGTCCTCAGTCGTGAGTCGTGAGTCGTGAGTCTGGAGTCGAGGGTCGAAAGTCAAATACTTAATAAACCCTCGAATCAATTTCGCTACTTCTTCGCTTATTAAATAAAGCTTTTTAAATTCAGAACTGCTTATATAATTCAGGTCAAGGGCCACATAAAGTTGGCTTT
>JACROP010000053.1 GCA_016214385.1 Nitrospirota bacterium | reverse complement strand
GCAGCTATTTTTCTTATTTTGTCCAAATGTTCCCTCGCATCAGTTTCCATTTTCTCTACAAAATGTAGACCTTCGGTTTCAAACTCAGGATTGACCTCCAGTACGTATATTACCGAAAGCTTTGCAATACATGACTTTGCAAGGTATATTGCCTCTTTTATTGCTCCTTCACTGTATTCAGAACCATCCGTTGCTAGAAGAATATTCTTAAGCGGCCCCATATAATCCATCCTGGCATCCATTTTAGTGTCCTCCTGCCTTCAGTATCCCTGATGCAGCAAGCATTAGCACCAGTACTTCAAGTATCGCGAGCAGACCATAAACCGTATCCTTTTTCCTGAACAATATCGGTATAATTGCAATGTAACATATTATGGTCACGCTTGCGAGAAAAGCTATACTGATGAAGTTGAGAAAATCACCCTTGCCGAGCATACCGAGCCATGACCAGCCAGGATTAATGCCTGTATGTTCAAGGTATTTATGTACGGATAGACCCCAGTATTCAGGGAGATCATTCACAGGCACATGGGGCTGAAGAATGCCTGACATATAAATTACAAATGTAATTATTAGGACAAGCAGCCCTATTTTCATCCCTGTATCAAGTATCTTTGCATAGGCAAGCTGTTCCTCTGTTGCTTTTAATTTTTTTTCCATATATTTCTCCTTAATATAGTCATGCTGAATTTATTTCAGCATCTCATAGACCCTGAAACAAGTTCAGGGTGACACTTTAAAAACATTAGTTCCATATCTCGAGCCCCTTAAGCAGTGCCCTTGCCCCTGCAAAAAGAAGCATTATAATAACTATATAACGCACTGCTGCGGGCTTTGTCTTTGCCAGTATCCTGACTCCCACTATAGAGCCGAGCATTATCCCAATTATTGATGGAACAACCATCATCGGCAGTACAGCACCATTATTGACATAAATCCATGCAGCGGATGTATCTGTTATTGAGAGCAGGAACTTGCTTGTTGCAACAGACACCTTTAATGGGGCGCCCATCAGGAGATTAAGAACAGGCACATTTGCCCATCCTGCACCAAGGCCGAACATGCCTGCCATAATGCCGATTATTACGAAAGTTGCAAGACCCTGTTTAGTCCTGTGAATCTTCCAGTTAACCTCCTGCCCTGTTGATATCTCATAATAGATACCATTTATTCTGAGGGCGGTTGAAAGTGCATCTGCCTGCTTTACCTCTGGATATTCCGATTTTTTCGCTATCAACATAATCGCAACAATGCCTAAAATAGTGGCTCCCAGAGCAGTCTGAATGACTTTTGTAGGAAGGGCAAGGCCGAGCATTGCACCGACAATTGCACACGCAGAAGCAATAAGAGCAACTGGCAGAGACAACCTCAAGTCAGCCATGCCTTTTTTAAGCAGCCCTGGTCCTGCGGCCAATGCCCCTGAAAGCGCTACTAAAAGGCCGGCACCCCTGACAAAGTCCAGGTGAAAAGGGAAGAAACCTCCTATAATTGGAACAAAAAGCACACCCCCACCGACACCCCCCAGAACAGCAACAATGCCAAGAAAAAATGTTACAACAAATAGGACTAACGGCCATATCCACCATGGAGCGGATGAGCCTTTCTCAGCCGACTCTGCCATTAATCCTTCATCATAGGCACCATAAGCAATTCCTGGAAAATCAAGAAAGAGATTAACTGCCATTATGATTATACAGATTACGAGTAAAACCTTACGCGACATCTTAATTGCCTCCTTAAATAATTCTTTACTTATCTGTATTTAAAACAAAAACTATCTTCATCAGAACCTTTTGCAGCAAACTTTTTTAAAAGAAGGTTTTTTAAAAAAAGATATTAAGGTAAGTCCTGTTACCAGCCTTTAGTCTTCAAAATATCTTTCACATGCTCTTCAGCCTTTTTCTCAACTATGAGGATTTTTCTGTGCTGTGCTTCTCCGATTATTCCGAGCAATTTGTTTAAATCCACAGGTTTTTCTAAAAAATCCATAGCACCAGCCTTTATTGCCTCAACACCTTTTTCCACTGTTGCATGCCCTGTAAGAACTATAATCTGCAGGTCAGGGTTTTCATCTTTAAGGCGTTTTAATGTCTCTATACCATTCAGTCCAGGCATTACAAGGTCAAGAACAATGGCATCAAACTCTTTGCCTTTTGCCCTTTTGACGGCGTCCTCCCCGCTGGCAGCCGTATCTACTCTCATGCCGCGGCCTTGCAGTCTCTTTGAAAACACATCAAGGAACTGTTCCTCATCGTCCACTATAAGGACACTGGCTTTTAGTTCTTCAGACATTTTAATATCCTCCTTTCTGCTTTAATTCTATTCTTCTTTTTTAATTATCTTCTGGGCTGTGTTTAAATCTCCTTCTTCAGCAAAGGCAATTGCTGTCATAGCCCTTTCAACTTTTTCCATGAATGCTTCCTTGATTTTTGCCACAAGAAGGTCTATATCAGCAGGTTTTCTAAGGAAATCAAACCCACCCAGCTTTTTTGCCTCTTCTTCATCCTTTTCAGTGCCATGTCCTGTAAGGATAATAACCTGTATATTTGGGGATGAGTTTTTAATCTCTCTGAGGACATCTATGCCATGCAAGCCTGGCATCTTTAAATCCAGCACTATTACATCAGGCTCTATTTTTTTGATAAAAGACAATGCCTGTTCACCATCATAAACTGCATCTACTAAAAGCTCTCTCATCCTTAGTCTCTGTGCAAGGGTATCAACAAAATCCACTTCGTCATCAACCAGCAAAACTTTTATTTCCTTTTTTTTCTTCATAAAGTCCCTCCTTTCAGAAAACTATATCTTGAATCCAGCGATAAGCATGACCTATCCACCAACCACATTTTTAGGTTTATACCTCTGCTCTAAATACAGGAAGTGTAATGGTTGCTCCTGCACCAGATGTCTCCCTGTAAATACTCCCTCCTAACTGTTCTGCAATATATTGAGAGATATCATCAGGGCATGTCCCTTTTTCATCTGTCCTCATAAAATCTCCCTCTGCAGCAATGGTGATTATGATAGAGGCATCCGAATGTTCAGTCTTAAGAATAACCCTGCTGTTTCTATCAAGGCTTTTTAAGCCATCTTCAATCAAGCAAAAAATTAGAAATTGCAGTTTTGACGGGTCGCTGTGTATGGATGGGATGTTCTCCTGAAAATCCTTTACAAGACTGATATTCTTCTGGCTTGCAACTTTGCTTAATAATACCAAAAGTTCCTCGATACTTTCATTCACACTGAAGGTGGACAGGG
>JACROP010000052.1 GCA_016214385.1 Nitrospirota bacterium | reverse complement strand
CGTCCTGAACTGATCGGAAAGCCTGTTGTGATTGGGGGTGATGGAGACCCCACTAAAAGGGGTGTTGTATCAACAGCATCTTATGAGGCGAGACAGTTTGGGATACACTCTGCCATGCCATTAAGGACTGCTTATAAGCTCTGTCCTGATGCTATCTTCTTACCTGTAGATTACGAAGAGTATTCGAGGGTTTCTCAAAATATTAAAGCCATTCTTGGAGAGTTCACACCAGTAATTGAAGATGTGGGAGTTGATGAGGCATTCCTCGATATAACACAAATCGACAAGCCATCCGATGAGATTGCAAAGGAGATCAAAAAGAGAATCAAGGATGAAACTGAGCTTACCTGCTCCGTAGGTATTGCGCCGAACAAACTCCTCGCAAAGATTGCTTCTGATATGCAGAAGCCAGAGGGCCTTACCATAATTAAAGAGGAGGACATAGAGAGCCGCATATGGCCATTGCCTGTCAGAAAACTCTGGGGTGTTGGGGCAAAGACAGAGGCATATCTAAAAGGCATGAAGATAGAGACCATTGGAAAGCTTGCTACCATGTCTCTTGATAAGCTAATTGAGAATTTCGGGAAATCATACGGAAACTATCTCTATGAGGCATCAAGGGGAATAGACGAGAGCCCTCTCATAACTCACTGGGAACCGAAATCATCGAGCAGGGAGACGACCTTTCAGACGGATATTGATAACTGGCAGATACTCGCAAAGACCATTGCGGAGCTCACAAAAGAGGTTGTCGATGACATAAGGCAAAGGGGCTATAAAGGCAGGACTGTTACGGTAAAGGTGAGATTTAGCGATTTTAAAACATATACAAGGTCAAAGACTCTTCATGAGCCTACCGATTCTTTAGAAACAATAAGAAGGGCTGCCTTTGATTGCCTCAGCAGGTTTGAGCTCAAAAAGAAGGTGCGACTCATAGGGGTAAGAGTAAGCGGATTGGAAAAAGGTTTTTTGAAATAAAGCATCCTGGCATAGCAAGTTTGTTATAATGGTTGTAATTTATCTAAGGGTATTGATAAAGTTTTCATTGGGAGGAATTACATAATGTTCCATACCGCAGACCCAAAAGATATTATTGATGGAAGAATAACTGACGTATATTTTGAACGCACTTTAAAAATTCTGAGGGCAAAGGGGATAAACCCTGTTGTCAAGGCTGAATTTATTGCAAAGACCCTTCCTGATAACTGGCCATGGGCAATATTCGCAGGTCTTGAAGAGGCAATATATTTAATGAAACACCTGCCAATAAAGGTAAGAGCGATGAAAGAGGGGACTGTTTTTTATCCTTATGAGCCTGTAATGGAGATTGAAGGGAAATACCAGGATTTTTGTGTCTATGAAACTGCAATTCTCGGCCTGATATGCCAGGCATCAGGTGTTGCCACAAAGGCTGCAAGGTTCAAGAAGCTTGCTGGAGAAAGGCTTGTGGTGAGCTTTGGCGCAAGGAGGATGCATCCCATACTTGCTCCGATGATTGAAAGAAACGCATATATCGGAGGATGCGATGGTGTCGCTGTTATAAAATCAGGAGAAATTATCGGAGAAGACCCGATGGGCACAATGCCACATGCCCTGATTATATGCATAGGTTCAACAGTGGAGGCAATAAAGGCTTATGACGAAGTCTTAGAGCCGAATTTCAAAAGGGTTGCCCTCATTGACACATTCCTTGATGAGAAGTTCGAGGCGCTCAATGTGGCAGAGGCTATGGGAGAGAAGCTCTTTGCAGTCAGGCTTGATACCCCTTCATCAAGGCGCGGGGATTTCTACCGTATTCTTGAGGAATGCAGGTGGGAGCTTGATTTGAGGGGATTCAGACACGTGAAGCTTTTTGTAAGCGGCGGAATAAAAGAGGAAGACATCCCAGTAATAAATCCTGTGGTTGATGCCTATGGCATTGGCACATCAATAAGCAATGCACCTGTTGTTGACTATGCAATGGATATAATGGAGGTTGAGGGCAAGCCACTTGCAAAGAGGGGGAAGTGGTCAGGGAGCAAAAGGGTTTTAAGATGTCAGAAATGCAGTGAAAAAAAGACTGTCCCGAACAACAAGAATAAATACACCTGCCATTGCAGCGGAAAATTTGATGATATTCTGATTCCCGTGCTCGACAGAGGCAGAGCTCACCTGAAGATGCCAAAGCCAACGGAGTTGAGGGCATTTGTGCTTGGACAGGTAAAAGCACTTGCTCTTGTGTAGATTGTTGAACCGTTTAAAAAATCAACAATCCTTTTGACTTTTTATTTTTTATGCTTTATTATTTGAGTGAGCACTCACTCAAATAAACTTACGCAATGCAAATATGGCATAAATAAATTATGAGTAGTATAAAAAAACAGGACAAAAGAGAACTGATACTAAAGGCTGCAACGAGGGTATTTGCCAGGAAAGGCTACCACGCCTCAAGGACTGTAGAGATTGCTAATGAGGCAGGGGTAGCAGAGGGAACGCTTTATAACTACTTTAAAAGTAAAGAAGACCTGCTCATTTCAATCTTCGAGGAAAACTGGAAGATGTTTTTAAAGGCTGCAAAGGAAATAGCTTCTTTATCAGTCCACCCTGATGAGAAGATAGACGCCATACTTGACCTTTCCCTGAACATGTTCGGGAAAGACAAAGACATAGCAGAGGTGATACTGGTTGAGTTAAGACAGAGCAGAAAGATATTTTCAGAAAAACATATATCTATGGTCCTTGATTTTTTAGAGATACTCGAATCAGTAATAGCAGAAGGGATAGAGAAGGGGATATATAGAAAAGACATAGATACGAAGGTAGTTAGAGCAATCCTGTTCGGGACAGTTGAGGGAGTGCTGCTAAGCTGGATTTTATCGCAGGAGCATCCTGCTTATAAAAAAAGAAAGGTGAAGTTCACGCTAAAGGATGCAAAAAGGACAATCATGAATATTTATAGAGAAGGAATAACGCTGAGGGATAATTAATGGTTCCAATATCTATAAAAAATCTCCTTTACGACAAAACAAGGTTTGCAATAACTATAGTAGGCGTTACTTTTGCAGTAGTGCTTATTTTTGCCCAGATAGGCATATATTTAGGGTTTATGAAAAATGCCTCAACAATAATAGACAACATCAATGCAGATATATGGGTCACGTCTAAGGACTCTCCAAATTTTGATTGGTCAAGACCATTCCCTGAGAAAAATTTAAACATCATTAAAGGCATAAAAGGCATTGAATGGGCTGAAAAATTGGTGTTTGCATGGACAATGATGAAGCTCCCTGATGGCGGCACAGAGCAGATAGAGCTGATAGGTTATAACCCGAATTCAGGGATTGGTGCGCCATGGAAAATGAAAGAAGGAAGAATCTCTGATGTAAAAGGCGGCAAATACATCATAGTGGATGAGTCTGCTCAAAAAAGACTCGGGAAGGTAAGGGTTGGCGATGTCAGGGAGATTATGGACCAGAAGGTCAAGATTGCCGGGATATCAGAGGGGATTAAATCCCTGACCACTGCTCCATATATATTTACTTCTTATGACACTGCAAAAGAGCTTGCGCCATACATTGGCAGGGATAACACAACTTTCATACTTGTAAAGGTCTCAGAAGACTTTGATAAAGATGAGATTATCCAGATTTTAAAAAAGCGCCTGACAGGCGTAAGTGTTTATACAAGGGAAGGATATAGTTTCAGGACAAAGAAATACTGGACGATTAGTACAGGCATGGGCATGGGGTTTCTGATCACAGCCTTTTTAGGTTTTATTATTGGCATGATTATCGTCGGGCAGACTATTTATACATCAACTGTTGAGCATTTGAGAGAATTCGGAACGCTAAAGGCAATCGGAGCTACGAATACATACATCTATAGAATAATCATTGAGCAGGCTATCATAAATGCAGTGGTTGGCTATGTGATGGGGCTTATTGCTATACGGTTTCTAATAAAAGGATATGAAAAGACAGGGCTTGATATGGTTGTGCCGGATTATCTTATGGGCAGCGTGTTTTTTATTACAATTTTGATGTGTATCAGTGCATCTTTTATATCGATAAGAAAGGCAACGAGGATAGACCCGGTAATGGTGTTCAGGACATGATTCTTAAGACAGAAAACCTCTATAAGACATATAAGGAAGGAAGCGTGATTGTTGATGCAATAAGGAATGTATCAATCTCTATTGAGAGAGGTGAGATGGTAGCAATAATGGGACCCTCAGGTAGCGGCAAGACCACTCTGCTCAGCATGATGGGTTGTATCTTAAAACCAACAAGTGGGCGGGTCATTATCAATGACATAGATGTGACTGAACTGTCTGAAGACAGGCTACCTTACATACGAAATAATTTCATAGGATTTGTATTCCAGACATTTAATCTCTTCCCATCCCTTACTGCACAGGAAAATGTTGAGATAGCATTAAATCTAAAAAAAATAAAACGTAAGAAGGCAAGAGAAAAGGCAGCATTTCTCCTGGAGAAGGTTGGATTAAAAGACAGGTTGAATTTTCTTCCGAGAGATCTAAGCGGGGGACAGAAACAGAGGGTCTCTATTGCGAGGGCAATTGCAGCCGAACCACCTCTTATACTTGCAGATGAGCCAACAGGTAACCTCGATTCAAAATCAGGGCATGAGGTCATAACAGTCCTCAGGGAATTGAGCAAAGATAACAAGAGTGCAGTTGTCATTGTAACACACGATACGAGGATCTCTGATGTTGTAGACCGCATTTTATATCTTGAAGATGGAGAAATTATCCGCCTCGGCGGATCCGCTGAGGCGGATAGGAGCAAAGAAAAATGCGCCTTAGATATTCAATAATATTATTTTTGGTTTTGTCGCTTGTTGTGGCGTTCGTCTTATTCAGAAATAAGAACAATGAAGGCCGTACAGAGATTGCACAATACAGGGACCTGGGCTATAAGGTAGCTGCTACAGGGAAGGTAGAAGGATGGAAAGAGGCTGATATAGGGTATAAGAATCCTGGCAGAATCGAGGCCATAAAAGTCATGGAAGGCGATGTTATTAAGAAGGACAGTGTCCTCGTTGTTATGGATAAGAGCGACCTCATTCAAAGACTTGAAGAGGCACAGGTTTCCCTCAAACAGACAGAACTTGATGTAGAGAAATACATGAGCCTCTATGAAAGAGGTTTTGTCTCAAAAAGAGAACTCGAACTGATGGACACAGGCCATAAAAAGGCTATGGCCAATGTTAGGGCCATAAAGAAGCTCATAGATGAAACAGTCATTACTGCGCCGTTTGATTGCATGGTAGTGAAAAAGTATAAAGAGGTTGGTGAGACCATAGGTCAATTCTCAACGCCAGAGCCTATAATGAAGGTTGCAGATATCAGCAGGTTGAAGGTAAGGGCAGAGGTAGAAGAATCCGATATCGGGAAAATAAAGATAGGACAAACAGCAGACATAAACCTGGATGCATATCCTGGCGAGGTCTTTAATGGGAAGGTCATAAGTATCGGATATGCCGTAGGGAAAAAGAAGATAAAGTCAGACGACCCGGGCGAGCCTGTTGATGCCAAGGTTATCGAATGCGTGATAGAAATGCCGCCGACAGAGCGGTTAAAGGTAGGCATGACTGTTGAGGTTAAAATCAATGCACAGATTAAGAAAGACGCTCTCTCTGTCAGCCGTAAGGCGGTTATGAGAGATAGTGAAGGAGAATTTGTCCAGGCCTTTGCAGAAGATAAGATAAAGAAGGTTAAAATAAAGACAGGACTCAAAGATGATTTTTATATAGAAATAACAGAGGGGCTGAAAGAAGGAGACAGGATTGTTATTAAATAGGATAGTTAACATATGGGTTATTTAAAAATCATCCTCGCCATCCTTATATGGAGCTCTCTCGGTATAATTGTAAGAAAAGCTGGACTCCCAACTCAAGGCATTGTCTTTTATCCTGCCCTCTTAGCTGCCATTTTTCAATCCATTATCCTGTATAAAAAAGGCGGCCTTTCACTACCTGCCTTGAGAGGTTCTAACATAATTTTATACATCCTTGCCCCCTGCTTTCTGGCAAACACATTTCTCTACTATTATGCCTTTGCCCATACCACCATAGCCAATGCAGTTCTTACCCATTACACTGCTCCTATTTTTGTAGCCATCATGGCGCCCTTGCTTCTAAAAGAAAAATCTGCCAATACCACGTGGCTTGCTATTGTCCTTTCATCAATAGGGCTATGGCTCATGCTCGGAGGATTCTCCGTTGCAGATGAAGATTTAAAAGGCATTATTGCAGGCATTGCCTCCGGGGTGGTATATGCTGTAATAATCCTCCTGGTAAGGGCAATTTCCCAGAAATATACATCACTCTTTGTTGTGTTTGTGCAGAATATGGTGGCAGCCTTTATCCTTTTGCCGTTTGTTATTAAAATCCCTCTTACCTATCAGTCGCTGCCATATCTTGTTGCCCTGGGTTTGATACATTCCACTCTTGCACCGGTACTATATTTAGATGGCTTAAAGACCGTCAGGGCAAATGAGGCAGCGATTCTTGGATATTTTGAGCCGGTCGGAGCTATAATATTAGCACTGATTTTTCTAAATGAGATTCCAGGTGCAAAAGCCCTCCTGGGAGGACTTTTGATTCTATGTTCAGGATATATGATATTCAGAGGTAGAGGATGAAAAAGTTAATTTTGCATTTTGCAATTTGCATTTTCATTGTCTTTCTATTTCAGCCAGCAAACGCCTTCCCTGCTGAGAAAATAGAGCTGACTCTGAAGGAAGCAATAAAGACGGCTCTCTCAGAAAACTTAGACCTGGTCACAGAAAGATACAATCCGAAAATCCAGGAGGCAGGCGTAACAGTTGAAGAAGGGCAGTTTGACCCGAACCTCGGTATGTCCTTGAATGAGGCCTTCAGTAAAAGCCAGGCAGTAACAACCCTGGCAGGTACAGAAGACAGGACTTTAACTTTTGATATTTCCCTCGGGCAGAAATTAAAAACCGGCACAACCTATGAGCTCAAATGGTCCAATATACGCACCAGAGGCAACTCATCGTTTCTGCGTATCAACCCCTACTATATATCAGAAGCTGTCCTCAGTGTTACCCAGCCTCTGCTCAAGGATTTTGGAATGGAAGTCCAGGAAGGGCGTATAAACATCGCAAAAAACAGTCTCGATTCAGCAAGGCTTGGCCTTGATGCAAAATCCATGGAAATAATAGCAAATGTGGAAAAGGCATACTGGGACCTCGTGCTTGCATATGAGGAGTTTGAGGTCAGCAAGCTCTCATTGAGCCTCGCGCAGAGACTCTTAAAGGAAAGCAGGGCAAGGGTTGAGGCAGGTGTCCTCGCTCCTGTAGAAGTGCTTCAGGCCGAGGCAGAGGTCGCCAGCAGAGAAGAGGCCCTCCTCAGTGCCCAGAAGGCAATAAGGGATTTTGAAGACAAGTTAAAGGCAGCAATGAATTATAAAGACTGGGAGATTGAAATCTCCCCTGTAGACAGACCAGGAAGACCAGGCACTGTGCCTGCAATCAGTGATGTAATGCAGGAGGCGCTAAAAAACAGGCAGGATTATCAGCAGGCAAAACTCGACATAAAGAGCAAAGAAATCTCAAAGAGGATTACTGAGAATCAAACCCTGCCAGGACTGTCTTTTGTAGGTGCAGTAGGCCTTAATGGCCTTGATGGCACCTATGGCAACAGCCTTGACAGGCTTTCCTCAGGCAACTACTATTCCTGGCAGCTCGGCCTTGAATTAAAAATCCCTCTGGGCAACAGGACAGCAAGGGGAAATGCCATAAAAGCCCGACTTGAGGAGGATAAGGCAAAAACCGGTCTTCAGGTCATCGAGCAAAAGATGACGCTTGAGGTCAGGGAAGCAGTTCGAACACTTGAGCTCTCAATAAAAAAGATCGATGCAACGCTGAAGACCAGGGAACTTGCACATAAAAGGCTTGAGGCTGAAGAAGAGAAATTCAGGGTAGGCATGTCCACAGCCTATGATGTCCTCGTATTCCAGGAATCCTATGCAAAGGCCCTTAACAATGAAAAAAGAGCACTCATGGATTATGCAAAGGCCGAGGTAGAGCTTAAAAAAGTAAAAGGGACGCTAACAGTAGAGGAATAAGAAAAGATGCGTAAAAAGTTTGTAATAATTGGAGCTGTAATTGCCCTTCTTGCAGGGATTGGAATTGGCTGGAAATATTTCAGCGATGGAAACAGGAAAACCAAAGGGTTCAAAACCGCAAAAATAGAGAGGGGGGATATCTCTGCCACTGTTTCAGCAACAGGGACTCTCAATGCATTAGTAACTGTTCTGGTCGGAAGTCAGGTCTCAGGCACAATAAAAGAGCTTCATGCTGACTTCAACTCTGTTGTCAAAAAAGGGCAGGTGATTGCACGGCTTGACCCCGCGCTTTTTATCGAGCAGGTAAATCAGGCAAAGGCAAACCTGTTAAATGCCAGTGCAAATTTAGAAAAGGCAAAAGTGGGTGTGAACGATGCAAAGAGAAATTTCGAAAGGGCAAAAGACCTTCACCTGAAAGGCATTATATCCCAGAGCGACTTTGATGTTACCCAGGCCAATTACGAATCTGCCCTTGCCCAGATGAATGCTGCTTCGGCACAGGTAGAGCAGAGCAAGGCAGCACGCAGGCTTAGCGAGGTAAATCTTTCCAATACAATAATAAAAGCCCCTGTTGATGGTGTTGTGATATCAAGGAACGTAGATGTGGGG